>NZ_JBHILW010000001.1:0-147639 GCF_042193565.1 Bartonella sp. SD1336NMGDW | reverse complement strand
CGATTTACAAATCCGGAGAGAGGCATATCTATAGCGCCCCGAATGATGAGCCATCCATAGATGATGAAAGCGATTGTGACACCGATTGAAACAAAGGGCGTAATTGTAGCCATTGTTTTTGAGGAAATATCCGTGACATATGTTTTTGTTATCTGATCAATTTTACTGAAAAGTTGCGTGAACACTGTAAAGTCCATGGAATTCCTCTTTAACGAATTTTCAACTTTTTATATGATTTTTAAGCATTTTTCGTTGATTTTTTTAGGATAGAATTAAATTTCCTAGATCTTTTCAGTCTATGGGAGAGAACTGAATATTATGCACTAACCTTTGCTTTTTACGAGCATACAGGAAAAATAATACACGAAATATTGTTATAAAAAGCCTTATTTAATAAATCTTATGGTAGGCATTTTCGTGTTTTTACTATTCAAAATTTTTATGTTATGTTTGTCCTTCTGCTGTTTGATAAGTGTATATTCAGCATTGCGTAAATGTGTGACCATTTGTAGTTTTGCTGTTTCATTTTGTAGCATAGCGAGCATTCCAATTATATGTGCTTGTAACTCAGCAATACTTTTTAGATCTTTTGTTGTCTTGATTTCGTTTAATAGTTCTTCAATTTGCTGAAAACGATTATTTGCTTCTTCAAAAGTCTTTAGACTTACGGCTTTATCAGTGATGGCTGCATATTGGCTACGCTTGTTGATAAAACTGCTAGATTCATGGACAGAGATAGGAATTTCTTCTTCTTTTAAAATATTTTCAAGTGATGTAGCTAGAGCAGAAGATTTATTTCTATTGTAGAGCGTCTCCGGATTTTTGAGAAAAAAACTGCTGTGATCTGTTTGTGCATTTTTAAGTTTTTTAGTGTCGAACTTTTGGTTTCCCGTTATAGACTCGTGTATCTTTTTTACTTCCTCAAGTTGTTTTTTTAGTGTTTCGAGAAGTGGGTCAGGTGGCGCTTCCTTTTGTTGTGGAGGTGTTTTCTTTGATGTTTTTGAACTCCCAAAAAAATTGGGCCACGTCGTTGGAATTGATGCCGACAAATCCGCTGCTCCAGCGCCCCAAACCCAAGCCATTGCTGGGTTTGGAATCCCTAAAGTTATTACAACTACTATTGGAATGACCTTTTTTTTCATGTTTCCCTCCTGTCATTTTTTGCGTGCTGTAAGAAAATTGGCAACCATATTGCTGGATCATCACCAACTTCCGCGATAATGCTTTCGGCTAATTCTGCGTTATCAGGTGTACCTGATAACACCAATAGCTCGTCACTAAAGTCGTGTTCGATGGTTTTTCCACCGCTTGTCAGATGGAATTTACCAAGATTCAGTTCTGCAAGCGCAGATTGATCACCCTGCTTAATGAGGAATTGGCGACTAAACTCACCAAGTCCTTTAACGAGTTCAAATTCGGTATCTGTTAGTTTAAAACCTTTTGTATAATCTTCATAGTTTGCCTTGGGATTGGCTAGAAAAATGTAAGTCGCACACTGTTGAATGAGTGTTTTGGCAATATTACTTTCTAAGGCATCGCTAGGCTCTTGTGTTGCGTAAACAAAAATACCATTTTGTTTACGGATAGTTTTTTGCTTATTTTTCGCCAAATCTTCAAAGTACGGATCTTGTAAAGGCTTCCAAAACTCATCAAAGATATACATAAATCGCTGTCCGCTAATCATGCCTTCTGTGCGGTAAAGCAAATACATCATCACTGGGGTGCGAGTTTCAAAATTATCTAAGAATTCCGTGATATCAAAGCCGTAAATTTGATGTGTTGAGAGATCAAGAGCATCGTGGGGATTATCAAACAACCATCCATAATCACCACCTTCACACCATTTTAGTAAGCGAGCATGAACAGATGGGTGAGCATTATAATCACTTAAACGTGGATTTGGTAAAAATTGTACTAGAAAGGACAAACGACGGAGTGATCGGTCAATGTTAGCACTCATAACAGACATAACCGCTTTGTTAATTTCTTCTTCGTCGTGATGCGTGACTTCACCACCAGCTTCTGCCAATTTTTTAACAAATTGTTTCAGAAAAATAAGATTTTCTTGTGTGGGTGGGAGTTGGAAAGGATTGAAACCACTTCTCCTGCCTGGCTTGAATGTTAAATATTTTCCACCCATCGCTCGAATGGCAACTTCCATGCCACGATCTTTATCAAAAACAACAGTTGTCGGCTTAAATTTTTGTGCTTGTGCTAACAAAAAGCCAAGTAACACGGTTTTACCGGAACCAGATTGTCCGATAAGTGCGGTATTACCGAGCAAACGTTTATCTGTTGAGTCCTCTTCAAGTTTGGAGGCATGAAAATTGAAATAAAGCGGTGTTTTACTGGTTGTTTTAAGAATTGTGACAGCTGGTCCCCATGGGTTGCCAGTGGGTTTTCCTGACATAAAATTATGAAAAGATGAAAATGATAAAAAGTTCAATGATGTAATCGGAGCAGGACGTGGTCTCCATTTCCAATTGCCAGGAAGTTGTGCCCAATAGCCAGCTTCTATCGCTAAGTCTACAGGTTTGGGCAGTACCGCAACGTCTAGTAATGCTGCACTCGCTTTGGCCATATGGTCGCGTACTTGTTGAATTGTATCACCATAGATAGTCAATGTGCAGTGATGTTCTCCCATGACAAAATGCCCGCTGATAAGCTGGTTTAGTGCTTCGTCAATTTGTTCAATTTGGCTCGTTGCCACATCTCGTGCATCAATAAGGTTACGCTGATGCCGTTGTAAATAGTCTTTAGCAGCATGTCTGGAGAGCACCGAAAAGCTCTGCGTCAATATGAACTCGAAGTCACTTTCCAACAAAACATTTAATTGTCCCGGTTTGGTTGTTGCATCATATTCTTTAACTTCCAGCATTCCAAATCGACGCATTCCACTGGTTGTTCGCAGTTCACCAAGAGCACCCCATTTTGAGAAAAAAGGTCGATTGATAGACATATAGTCAGCAAAACGGTCATGGCAAATTGGCATGGGGCGATATTCACCATTGACAAGCATTCCAAGGAACTCAAGTGCAGAAGAATAAGCATGTCCATTTTTTTCATAAGCACCAAGAAGTTCTGCACCGTAACGGTTTAAAGATTGGCCTAAAGTACGATTGATGTCATTGAGTTCTTTGATACATGAGTCTTGTCGCATCTTTTTTTGGTCAAGCGTTTCACGTTCATGTTGAGAAAAGAACGACATAATTTTATCCGCTATCGGCTGAAAAATGACAGTCAGATATAAATCATTGACCATCAAATTATAACCAGTAAAGCTTTGCCGATATTTTTCATCAAGTTGATAGCAAAACATTTGATCAAATGTTGAATCAGGATATTCATAAACACGGCGGCGCACAATATGTGTCCAAAATGATAAATTGGCTGATGAAATACCCCGTAGAGTATTATTAAGCTCTTTTATCCATTGAAAGATATCTTCTTCTGAAGCGCTTTGATGTGAACGCCCGTCAATCTTCCAAATCGATAAATATTCCGCATTTTTAGTAGAGATAATCGTATCTGTAATATGATGTGAATAAGGCAGAAATAGGCTTACAGGTGTCTCTGATGCAAGGCGTTTGCTACTTTCAACAACTGTCATGTTTATCTCCTTTTACTGTAATCAGAGGGACTATAACTTGATGCGCCCCAAAAACCTTTGTTTCGATTGCGAAATTTAGTATCGATCCATAACCACCAGATACGAAATGCCTTATCATCGTTTTTAGTAATTTGCACCATAATGAACCATAATGGAGGTGCTATAATCCACAAAAAGATACTTACTGTCATAGCAATAACAGCAACCCCCATAACCATAACGATAAATGGCATCATGGGGACACCCCATATTGTTGGAACACGTGTTGCTCCTTTGAATAGGGGGAATTCTTTTTTTTCTTGTGATTTCATAGGGTGCTCTTGTCAGTGGAGGTAAAATAATATGTGGCTAATATAAAAGGCTGCACCAGCAATAATGACACTGAATGCCCATCGCATAAATGTAGCTCTTGCGATGATGCGAAATATATAAATAAGCAAAAGAAATAAAAGAATAATGATGGCGACGATAGGAATAAGTATACTTAATCCATATTGCATTCCTATGAAGGCATCCAAGTTTTCAGTTTCCGTCTGAGCATATGCAGATTTCGTTATTAATAACATTATTGAAGTGATAATAATAACATTAATCCTGTTGCACGCCTTCGCTTGAAACGTATTTGATTGTTTCATATCCTTTATCCCCTTTTGATTAAAGTTGCTATAAATAATATTCCTTTTTTCAGTATGGCTACATTATTACTGGTACTCACCTAATAATCGATGGATGTTAAAAACATTATGTATTATACTGATTCATGAATTACCTTTCAATAGTATTGAAGTAAGTTTGGTTGTAGAGAACACGATAATAATACTGGTTGTTTATCGTATAAACGTATCGTGTTGTATTATTTATAATTAACGCCATTATTACGCTGTTTTAAATAGCAATGTAACAAGTTGGGTTGCAGAACCTGCGATGACAACACCGATTGCCCATCGTACAAATGTGTCTTTTCCTATGTAGCGCCCTGCATAGCCGATTGCTAAGCACAAAAGTATAACGGCAGCAGCGATAGGGATAATCACTTTCAAGTCTGCCTGTAAATCTGTTAGAGCTGTCTTCGCATTTGTTAAAACTTTTGCGGCTTGTGCATGAGCAGAACTATTCATAAAGAATGCAGTCATAGCTGCAGAAATTGTGATGATTTTGTTGTGACTTTTCGATTGAATACTATTTAATCTTTTCATATTTCACTCTTATTAGAATCTAGATAATATTTTTATACAAATAAACATATTGTATTTATAATTAACGCTATCACTTAAATAGCAGAGTAACAAGTTGGGTTGCGGAACCTGCGATGACAACACCTATTGCCCATCGTACAAATGTGTCTTTTCCTATGTAGCGCCCTGCATAGCCAATTGCTAAGCACAAAAGTATAACGGCAGCAGCGATAGGGATAATCACTTTTAAGTCTGTCTGTAAACCTGTTAGAGCGGTCTCTGCATTTTTTAAAACGCTTGCGGCGGCGTAAGCAGAACTATCCATGAATAATGCAGTCATAGCAGCAGAAATTGCGATGATTTTGTTGTTACTTTTCGATTTGAGATTAATTAATTTTTGCATATTTCACTCTTATTAAAATCTAGATAATATTTTTATACAAATAAACATATTGTATTTTATAATTTATAATTAACGCCATTATGCTTTAAATAGCATTGAAACAAGTTGGGCTGCAGAACCTGCGATAACGACTCCAATTGCCCACCGTACAAATGTATCTTTTCCGATGTAGCGTCCTGCATAACCAATTGCTAAGCACAAGAGGATAACGGCAGCAGCGATAGGGATAATCGCTTTTAAGTCTGTCTGTAAATCTGTTAGAGCTGTCTTTGCATTTATTAAAGTTTTTGCGGCTTGTGCATGAACAGAACTACTCATAAAGAACGCAGTCATAGCTGCAGAAATTGCGATGATTTTGTTGTTACTTTTTGATTTGAGATCAATTAATTTTTGCATATTTCACTCTTATTAAAATCTAGATAACATTTTTATATGAATAAACATATTGTATTTATAATTGATGCTATTTAAATAGCAGTGTAACAAGTTGGCTTGCAGAACCTGCAATGACAACACCGATTGCCCATCGTACAAATGTGTCTTTTCCTATGTAGCGCCCTGCATAGCCAATTGCTAAGCACAAAAGTATAACGGCAGCAGCGATAGGGATAATCACTTTTAAGTCTGTCTGTAAACCTGTTAGAGCGGTCTCTGCATTTTTTAAAACGCTTGCGGCGGCGTAAGCAGAACTATCCATGAATAATGCAGCTATAGCTGCAGAAATTGCGATGATTTTGTTGTTACTTTTCGATTGAAGACTAATTAACTTTTTCATATTTCACTCTTATTAAAATCTAGATAATATTTTTATATAAATAAACATACCGTGTTTTATAATTGATGCCATTATTACGCTGTTTTAAATAGCAGAGTAACAAGTTGGGTTGCAGAACCTGCGATGACAACACCGATTGCCCACCGTACAAAAGTGTCTTTTCCGATGTAGCGTCCTGCATAACCAATTGCTAAGCACAAGAGGATAACGGCAGCAGCGATAGGTATAATCACTTTTAAGTCTGCCTGTAAATCTGTTAGAGCTTTCGATGCATTTTGTAAAGTTTGCACTTGGGCTTGTGCATGAGCAGAACTATTCATAAAAAATATGGTTAAAGCTGCTGAAAATGCAGCAATTTTATTACGAGCTGTTGTGTGAAGAATATTTAATTGTTTCATGTTGTTTATCCTGATTAAGATTAAAACTCCCACAAATGACCCCTCGTTCATGAAGAAACTTAAAGAGATATTTTGGATCAGCCCAAGTTCTTAGTTTTCCTCTTTGTGTAAGTAACGTATATTTATTTGGCTTTCCGGTGATTGGATCATCGGAAATAAACGTAAAATACCATTCTCTTTCTGAAAGCATCACGACTGTAATCTCACGTGCTGCTTTTTGACTAAATGCTATGTCAACGCTGTTTTGTTCTATCATTTTCATTATCTTTGCCCTCAATTAGAAGAGATTTTGTCCAATCTTACTAATTAGAGCTTTAACATTTTCTTATCTACCTTTCATTATAATATCCTATCAAAATTCTAGAGTTTCGTGAAAATATCAGTTGTCACTCTAGCGAGCCTCTCGATGAAGAAAAATCTTCAGCTGAAAAAGCATCGTTGGTGCCACTTTCTTTATGTGTAAATGCATCTTCTTCTCCTTTTGAAGAGAGAGGAAGAGAATCTACGTTAGTTGCCTGTTCTAGTTCTTCTTTTTTAAGCTTTACAGGCTCCTGCAAATCTTCATTTTCTCGTACAGCAGCTTTTACTCCAATATATGAAGTAACTTTTTGCATAGAGGTGTGGTTTGAGTTTTCTGTGTTGTAGAAATTTAGCACAGATTGCAAAGTCGCTTTTTCAAAGATGCACTTTGATGTTGTTTGTTCATAGCAGTAAGTTAGAGCGTTTTGTACAGCTGTAAGATTTCCGCAAAAATCAAATGCATCAAAAAGAGAAAACAATTTCACATTTCCAACACCAATTTGCCCTAAAATTATGTTAAAATTATGTTCTCTCTGTTCAGTTGTTGCGATTGTTTCCTTAAGCTGAGATGATTGATAGAACAAGTTATCTTTATCATCTGTTACGTAGACATTGTCCCGCGCTTCTTGTTCGGCGATAACTGAAAATGTTATGAGGGGCGTATTGGATATGTATGCAGCAGCAAAAAATGTGAAATCTGGAACAATCATTAGCAATACACCTTATTATGAAGAATTTTATTAATACAAATGCTCATTCTTTGTGGTGCATTTTCTCGTTGTTTTTTGATTTTATAAATTTGCAGAACGAGATTGTTTAGCTTAGAATATTCCTTGTGATTATTGTTTTGTTCTCTTCTAAAAATATTTCTAATATATGCGAGTATCCAACCAACAAGATAAAAGTGCGGAATAAAATAGAGCACGTTATGCCAACCAATATTATTGGAATCACGAAAAAAGGCGCTGCTTTTAAAAAATAATAATCTTTGATACTGTATTGAAGCTGCTTGTTTTACATAATTCTCTGGTTGCAAAAATCTTTTCAAAAAAAATTTATACGAAGTAAAAAGCCGTTGTGTGTAAGGGGAGGTTTTATTGTCATAATGAACTACACTATCATTATACAGAGAGGGCTTGTTCTTTGTTGCGTATTGCCATAACTTATAGAGTGACGATTTATATTTACTTTTGACTACTGATTCATGAGAGTCAGAGAGGTGTGATGGCGTTTGAGCACTGCATTTAGTAGTTTCAGCGATTGAGCTGAAAAAAGATGCAGTGATGGTAATTGATGTACCAATAAACAGTTCTTTGTGGTCCAAAGCACATCTCCGTCAAAGTGATATATGCATCGTAATTTTAATTTCGATAATAAATAGACAGAAATTGTCTATAATTGTGTTTAAAATATGGCAAGAAAAAATTCTTTTTTGCAAGGGGAGTAATTAAGGTGAATGATCTCAAAAATATGAATTTTGATGAACTACAAGAGATGCGTACACAAATCGATGTGGAATTAAAAAAACGGCAAGCAAAGGAAAAGCAAAATGCGCGACGAAAAATTCTTGAAATTGCTAATGCCCATGGAATTGATATCGCTGATCTTGTGAGCAAAGAGCGCCATTATAGAAATCCTAATAACCAATGGGAATTATGGAATGGGCGTGGACGTAGACCTAAGTGGATTAAAGAGTGGTTGGAGAATGGGTATACACTTGATGAACTTGAAGTAACATAATACGTGTGCGATATTTACAAGATAAGGGAATACTAGGGAATGTAAATGCAAGAAGTATGCTCTTTTGGGTAATTTGATTGTATAAACATACTGAACAAATATATTAAAGTATTGAGTGATCAAATAAAATGATAGGGGGCATGAATAAATGTATTTAAGTGAAAAAGTCTTGTTGTTATAATCTGGCAAGCATAATGATGATGCCGGATTAAAATATTGTAATTGCTTTTGGCATTTGAGAGAGGGGGATATTTTACTTCTTTTTATAGTTTTATTGACTCTTTACAAAAATGGTCGAAATGAGAATGATTTATTGCATAGGGATTTTCACTCAATATGTAAAATGATAATTTTATCAATTAATATGTTAATAAATTAGCATACTTATATTTTTGAAATATTGTTCTGTAAAACAAGCCTGATGTTATAGATTTTGTTTGGTCTTTTTTCTGTAAGATTATATATGAGGCATTTACTTTATTTATCGATTTATCGTTCGTTTAGTTGAGATGAGTGAGTGTGTAGGAAATGAAAATCTCTATGGCTTTTATGAGTTTTATAGAATTTATGACATATTTCTGAGCGTTTGTGATTAAAATTCATTTATGAGCATTTATGAATAATGAATTATGAATAAAGAGCGTATTTGAAAATAAAAGGATTAAGCCATTCTATTGCGGTTTATCTTCTTTTATGGTGTGAAATAGGGGGGTGATATGCAGGTTTACAATTTTGTGTGATGGTATAGAGTACGGAACACTTTGTTATATATCGGAATATTTTTTCTAAAATTGTGTGGTATTCCACAATAAGTTAAAGGGTTTGTCTGAGGAACAGAATACCCCAAACGGAATACAGTTGTGTTACCAATTTACGCGCTTGTTTTAAAAGAAAAATTTTTCAATGCAACGAAGCTTATTTTATGATGCTTTTCGTGAATAGTATAACGTGAAAGTCCCTATGATTACATAAAATCCATTTTTGTACACCAGCTTTTATTTCAATAAAAAATATAAGCCGGCGTCCTTATACACTTTACTCGCCTCCAATATTGCTAAAGTCCTTAGTTCTTGAGAGAGGGAGGTTTTTTTTATTGCTTTGTTTAATTTTTTTTATTTATACGACACTCTCGTTCGTGATGTGCAAGTGAATGATTTTGATTGCTTCAACATGAGAGAGATTTGAAATAAGGGTATTTTATGATCGTTAGATTTCTTACTCAATATGAGAACAATGAATTTATTATTATAAATAAAATGTTGTGTGCTAAAAAGTCTTGTTTATTTCGTTATGACGTGAAATGCCTTCTTTTAAGGTGTGGTGATATAAGGCAACCTCTTTGAGACATTATTTTTCAGTGCGTGGTGAATATTCTTAGAATGTACTCGCTTGTCGAGTCTTATGTTAAGTGAAATATGGGAGGAGGAAGTCAAGAGAAAATTACTCGACAGGAATCTGGTTTGTAAACAGATTGGATGAGATAGGAATTTTTTGTTCTTTGAAGGAGGAAGGCAAAGGTTGTAAAAAAGTGAAATAGGATGAATTTTTGCTTAAAGTGGGAAGCCGTGTAGAAGACGTGGGGCATTGGGAGTGAGACCGGCAGCTTCTTGAATGAAGTATTTTTTTATTTTTGGCGCTTGATTAACGATACCAAGGCCGGTATCGCGGAGCATCCGTAAAAGAAGGCTATCATTAGAAAAGAGTTTATTAAGCCAATCATTGCTTAAAGCCATACGGACAACTTCAAAACGTCTCCAGCTTTGATAGCGCTCTAAAGCAGTGAGGGAGCCAATGTCAAGACCTAGTCGTGCTGCTTCAATAATCACTTCAGCGAGGGCAGCGCTATCGCGTAATCCTAAATTGAGTCCTTGTCCTGCAATGGGGTGGATGGTATGGGCGGCGTCGCCAACGAGAGCAAAACGTGGTTTAACGCATTGACGTGTTAAAGAAAGACTTAAAGGAAAAGCTTGACGTTCGCCATTCCAAGAGAGTTTGCCTAATCGATGGCCAATGCGTCTTTCGAGTTCTGTTTCAAAAATAAGGGCATTAGCTTTGAGATAATATTGCGCAGTTTTATGATCTTCATTCCACACAATGGCAGATCGGTTGCCTTTGAGAGGGAGAAGAGCAAAAGGACCGGCAGGTAAAAAATGTTGAATTGCTTGACCATTATGGGGTTTTTCATGTTCAACTGTGCAGATGATTGCTGTTTGTTTATAGGGATGAGAAAAGTTTTTAAGACCTGCTTTTTGGCGTAATTTCGAATGGGCTCCGTCGGCTGCAATAAGCAATTTTGTTTGCCAAACCTCTTCATTATTTAAAGTGACGGTTTTATGTTGGTCTTCTTGATGAAAATCAATGACACGTGTGTTTGCAATAACAGGGATATTGAGATCTTTGACACGTTTTTTTAAAGTGTTGATGAGTTCTCTCTGCTCTACCATAGCAGCAAAGGGCTCACCAGGGGTAATGTCGCCTTCAAAGGTTAAAAGAGTGGGTTTGACAGGGTCACTTGTGCTTGTATCTGTGATGATCATTGAATGAATGGGTTGCGCATAGGGTTTTATAGGTTCCCAACATTGTAATTGTTTTAACATACGAATAGAAGCGGCAGCAAGGGCAATGGTTCGTATGTTAGAAGCAGGAGTATCTCCTTGCGGAGCAGCATCAACGATTTTTATTTTCAGATTAGGGGCTGTTTGCTTGAGTGCTATCGCTAAGGTTAAACCGACAGCCGCCCCCCCTGCAATGAGCAGATCACATTGTTTCGTTTTATGAGATTTAATTTTTTTATTGGGCTGTACGTCTTTATTGCGATTAGAACACACAATACTTCTTCCATTGTTTACAGTTTGCTTTTTTTAAAAAAGAATATCTTTTTAAATTGCCTAAAATATCTTAACGTTTACTTTTCTTTCTACTTTACAAAACGAGGTTTCTTTTTGGCACCAATCTGATGACAGATTGGTTTTTCAGAGTTCTTCTGCTTCATCATTTATGTGATTCATTTTACAGATTTATCGGATAAGCTTTTTTGAATGTCCTCTTCAATTCTTTTTACACTTGGTTGATAAAAAAGAAAACTAAAAATAACCAAAGATGGTCGTGTATTTTTTTAAGTTGTATGAATTACTTTAGTATGCCTGTCCTGAAGGGGGACATTTAGTTAGTATGATAAATAAAAAACTGTGTTCATTCGTGATGGTTAAAACAGTATTCATATTTTGCCGTTATCATGATGTAGCGTAAAAAACATCGTCTGTTTAGGAGGTGCCTATAGGACCCATGTAAAACTTTACACATGAGGTGTTTTTTGGTTGATCGTGTGATAAAATATTCAGCGAGAGCTTTTTGTGCGCCTTATGAAGGATAGTCTCTTAGGGTGGTGATGTATGAGTGATATGAAGTGGTTAGAAGGTAGAATGCGCTAGACTAGATAAAAAGCCGGATTGTTTACAGGTTATTTGTTTACAGATTGGCACAGAGTTTAAGCTTCATCCTTTTTTACGAGAGAGAGTTATAACTCTTTAAAATATGAAAGTTTTGTATTTGGAATTGATAGATGCACCGAAGTTCTTCTCCTTATGATTCATTAGAAGTGCGAAATTCTCAAGGTTCGCGTCTTATTGAGATGTTTTTACGTCAGATAGGGGTATTTATTGGGCTTGGGCTTTTGGGCTTTATTATTTTTTGTGTATTTGCTTTGGCGACGTGGAATGTTGAGGATCCATCTTTAACCCATGCAAGTACAAATGAGGTTACAAACCTTATGGGGTGGATGGGGGCAATTTTTTCAGATTTTATTATGCAGTTTTTTGGCTTGGCAAGTCTTGCTGTTTTGTTACCGCCATTATTTTGGTCTTTTCTCTTGTTGGCGCAAAAGAATATCTACAATTTGACTTTGCGCTTTTTTTTATGGGCGCTATCAACGATTTGTTTTTTAATTGCTTTTGCCCTTATTTCACCTGTTGCTTCTTTTACTTATTGGCCATTGCCAATGGGATTGGGAGGGGTTTTAGGAGATAAAGCTTTAAGTGTTGCTTCTTCAGTTTTTCCTCTTTTTCTTTCTCCTCTTTACACGGTGTTTTTCAGTGTTGTTTTTATTCTTTTAGGTTTTTTCACTGCTGCTTTTGCTGGCAATGTGATATGGCGGCGTCGAACAAAGAAAAGAAAAGAAAAAAGCATTCCAAAAGATGCAATCGTTAATCCAGTTTTTGAATTGGAAGAAGATACGGAATATGCTGCAGAGGATGATCGTGAAAATCATGGTTTTTTTGCGACAACTTTTGGCGCTTTTTTACATCTTTTTTATTTTTTACAAGCGCGTTTTTTTCGTTTATTCTGTTTCAAAAGGCGTTTTCAGAGTAAGGGGCAAGGAAAGTCATTTGATCGAATTGAGCCAACTTTTTTGGGTGAAAAAGTAAAGTGTGAGGAAAATCAAAATAAAGCCTATGTTTCTCCTGTTAAAAATCGAAAGTCTTTAACAGCTTCTTCAAATGGTGATTTTGTTCTTCCTCTTGTAGATTATCTTTCGGTTCCACCACCGTCTGTTAGAGATGCAAAACTTTCTCCTGCTGTTTTAAGAGCAAATTCTCAGGAACTTGAAGGGGTTTTGTTAGATTTTGGAGTTAAAGGGCAAATTATTGATGCTTGTCCTGGACCTGTGGTGACTTTGTATGAATTTGAACCGGCTGCCGGCATTAAGTCTTCCCGTATTATTGGTTTGGCAGATGATATTGCACGCTCGATGCGTGCGATTTCAGCGCGTGTTGCGGTGGTTCCAGGACGCAATGTGATTGGAATAGAATTGCCTAATGCAAAGCGTGAGATGGTTTATTTACGAGAAATGTTGCAGGCGCAAGAATTTATTGACAGCAAAGCAAAGCTAGGACTTGCTTTAGGTAAGACCATCGGGGGGGAAGCTGTTATTGCAGATTTAGCAAAAATGCCCCATCTTTTGGTTGCTGGTACAACAGGATCGGGAAAGTCTGTTGCTATCAATACAATGATTTTATCATTGCTTTATCGTATGACACCTGAACAATGTCGTCTCATTATGGTGGATCCGAAAATGCTTGAGCTTTCGGTTTATGATGGCATTCCTCATTTATTAACACCCGTGGTGACAGATCCTAAAAAAGCCGTGATTGCTTTAAAGTGGGCTGTTCGTGAAATGGAAGAGCGCTATAGTAAAATGTCAAAATTAGGCGTTCGTAATATTGATGGGTTTAATGCACGTCTTAGGGAAGCAGCAAGTCAGGGAGAGACAATGGCGCGGACAATTCAAGTTGGATTTGATCGCGAGACCGGTGAGCCTCTTTATGAAACGGAAACACTTGATTTTAGTCCTATGCCCTATATTGTTGTCATTATTGATGAAATGGCTGATTTGATGATGGTTGCTGGTAAAGACATTGAAGGCGCGGTTCAACGCTTGGCACAAATGGCACGTGCTGCCGGTATCCACGTGATTATGGCGACGCAGCGTCCTTCTGTCGATGTTATTACTGGGACGATCAAAGCCAATTTTCCTACACGTATTTCTTTTTCTGTAAGTTCAAAAATCGATAGCCGAACAATTTTGGGCGAACAGGGGGCTGAGCAATTATTGGGACAAGGAGATATGCTCTTTATGATGGGAGGAGGACGTGTTCAACGTGTGCATGGTCCTTTTGTTGCAGATGATGAAGTGGAGCAGGTTGTTGCGCATCTCAAAGCGCAAGCACGACCTGATTATTTGGAAACAATTACGCAAGAAGTTGAAGAGGATGGTGCTGATGTTTCTTTAGCTTCTCCTTCAGAAGATGATCCCTATAGCCAAGCTGTTGCTATTGTGCTTCGTGATCGTAAGGCTTCGACTTCTTATATTCAACGCCGTTTAGGCATTGGTTACAATCGTGCTGCGACACTGATTGAGAGGATGGAAGAAGAAGGTATCATTAGTCCAGCAAATCACGCAGGGAAACGAGAAATTTTAGTGCCTGCCGAAGAAGAACGCTTTTGAAAAATCTTTATAGTTGCTTTCTATAACATCTTATAAAACAAGTGTTTATCCTACTGTATCGTAGAAAGTCTGTATTTTCATATATCAGTTCTCGATTTGCGATAGCTCCTTGGCACTTGAGACTCTTTATAAGGGGATTCTTTATCTCATATAACTTTTATCCATACACCAACCTTGCTTGTAACGTGCAAGCAAATGATTTGAATTGATTCAATATGAGAGAGTATGTGATGAGAGAATCTTCCTGTATTTGGCGTTATGATTTAAGTTAAAAAGATAATTTATTATAAATCAATATCTTGGTATAAAATAATGTCATTGCGAGTGTAGGGGTATAAAAGCATGTAAGGCTTGATATTTAAGTGTCTTTTTAAGTGCGCTCTAAATATTTAGGGGCAAGGCTTATCTGTGGAGCCTTATATAGATGAATCATATGGGGTGGGAAGCCAAGTGAAATCTGCTAAACTCCAAACTGTTTACAGACTGGTTCGAGTGAAAATTTTTATTCTTTTGGATTGGAAGGAAGTCAAAAAAGCATTTTTGCCACTTAAAGGAGTTTTCAGGTTCGCGAGCAATATATGTTTAGTACTTAATCCGTTATGTATTGACTATAATTTATATTGCTTCACAGATTAGGGGTGGGAAAGAATATATAAAGAATATATTATGCGTTTAGAAAATCAGCAGAAAAGCGGGAAATTTGAATGCCTTCGGAAATTTAAACGCAGACTGATTATTTGGAAACGATACCGCAGGCAATAAAGAAGGATGTTTCTTTGGCTTTTTCTTTAGCAGATGATCCCTATAGTCAAGCTGTTGCTATTGTGCTTCAACTTCTCATATTCAACATTGTTTAGGTATTGGTTATAACCGTGCCGCAACATTGATTGAAAAGATGGAAGGAGAAGGCATTATTAGTCCAGCAAATGATATGGGTAAGCGGAAAGTTTTGGAGATTGTCGAAGAAGAATACTGTTAAAAATATTTTGATATTTTTTTCAAACAATATCTTTATTTTATAAAGAAGGGTATTTATTCATCGTTGATCACTTAAGTTATAAATTATAAAGTCAATTAAACATTGCTTGGGAGCATTTTTTATGAAAACGTCTTTTTTTCCGCAAAGAAGAGTCTTTGGGTTGGTGGGAATTATTATCTTTTGGTGTTTAACTTTTCCTGTTTTTTCGCAAGCGTCTAATAAAGTGATAAAGGCGCAAAATGTTGTAAATCACTTTGCGGCAATCAAAACAATGACAGGTGATTTTATTCAGTTTAGTCCAAAGGGAAAAATGTCCCAAGGGACATTTTATTTAGAGCGCCCAGGGAAAATTCGTTTTATTTATAAGAAAATGCCTTTACAGATTATTGCAGATGGCCAATTTGTAGGTATTAACAATCGGGCTTTGAATACTTGGAACTTTTCACAACTTTCGCAAACGCCAATGAAGTTTCTGTTGGCTGATAAAATTGATATATCTTCTGGGCGCTTGTTGGCATTTCGCGAAGATCCAGGGGCTGTGACGATTGTTCTGCGTGATAAAACGATTGGGGCAGGGAAAATAAGGATGGTTTTTGATTCTAAAGGCTCTGCTTTGCGGCAGTGGACAATTGTTGACCAACAAAATTTGGAAACTACTGTGCAGATTATGAATGTGCGGACAGACGTCCGTTTCGCTAATGGAATGTTTGCACTTCCTTCGAAGAAATAGTGCGGTGTTGTTTCATTGGGATTGAAATGGATGTTATTTCGTATTGCAACTTGGAATATTAATTCTATTCGTTTGCGTCTTGCACAGGTTTTTCAGTATTTGGAACTCTTTTCCGCAGATGTTTTGTGTCTACAGGAAACAAAATGTCCAGATGCTTTATTTCCAGTGGGGGCTTTTGAAGCAGCGGGTTATGAGCATATCGCATTGAGTGGACAAAAATCTTATAACGGGGTGGCTATTGTTTCTCGTTTGCCTTTTAAAAAGGTAGAAAAGCGTTTCTTTTGCCAAAACCAAGATTGTCGCTATATCTCAGTTATTGTGGAAGCCCATGGGAGAAACTTGCGGATTCATAATTTTTATGTTCCTGCTGGGGGAGATATTCCAGATGCTGATGTGAATGAAAAATTTCGGCATAAGCTTGATTTTTTAGAAGAAATGTCCTCTATACGTGCGGATCAAGGAGATGGTCTTTCTTCTCTTTTGGTGGGCGATTTAAATATTGCTCCTTTGGCAGAGGATGTTTGGTCTCATCAGCAATTGTTGAAGGTTGTAAGCCATACTCCCATTGAAACCGAGCGTTTACAGGACTTGTGTTGTCAAGGTGGATGGGTTGATCTGATGCGGTTTCATATTCCTGCTCCTACCAAGCTTTATACATGGTGGAGTTATCGTGCACGCGATTGGGCATTTACCGATTATGGACGGCGGCTTGATCATGTTTGGTCTTCTCCTGATTTAGCACCTTTTGTTGTAGATCTTTCGATTTTTCGTGATGCGCGCGGATGGGAACGCCCTTCAGATCATATTCCTGTGCAAACTGTATTTGATTTTTCACGTCAAGTTTGAAATAAGAGGTAAATAAAGTATTAATATTAAATAATGATTCTGAAAGAATGCGGGAGACTAGATGTATATCAGAAATCTCAAAAGGGGCGCTTCTCGTGGATTACTTTCTTGTGTCTTGTTGTGTTTGCTTTTGTCAGGATGTATGGTTGGTCCTAATTACCAGAAAACATCTTTTCGTGTTCCAGCAGTTTGGGGAGAAAAATCTGCACAGACTGTAGGACAGCCAGTTGCGCTTGCCGGATGGTGGCGGCGTTTGAATGACCCTGTTCTAGATGCATTAATGGATTATGCGATTTCTGGAAATAATAATGTTGCTGTTGCCAAAGCTCGGGTACGTGAGGCACGTGCGGGTTTAGGACAGGTTGTGGGAACTCTTTTGCCAAATGTGTCCAATTCAATTTCAGGAACCCGTAGTTATTCTGGACAGTCTGATGCATTGTTAAACCAATATCATAGTGGTTTTGATGCAAGCTGGGAGCTTGATTTTTTTGGTGGGCATAAACGAGCGGTTGAAGCAGCGCGTTATGGTCTTGATGCGGCTGTGGAAGATATGCGCGCTACCATGGTGACATTGTTAGGAGATGTGGCAACAAATTATGTACAAATGCGTGGTTGGCAACAGAAATTGTTAATTGTGCGGCAAATTGCAGTATCACAACGTAAAACCTATGAATTGATGCGTGCTAGATTAACAGCTGGTGATGTTTCTGAGCTCGATGTTTCAAATGCGCAAGCACAAATGGCAAATACAGAAGCAGATATATCACAGATGGAAGCGAATTTAGCAATGAGCGTTCATCGTCTTTCTGTCTTAACTGGTCGTGTGCCTACGGCATTGAAGGCTCTTTTACAAAAAAATGCTAAGCATACAAAGATTCCACAACCGCACTGGCCGATACCAGCAGGAATTCCAGCTGATATTTTGTTAACACGTCCGGATTTACGACGGGCAGAGCGTCAATATGCGCAAGCGACAGCGCGGATTGGTCAACGTGAAGCAGATCGCTATCCCTCACTTACTTTAACAGGTAATATTTCGACAGCCGCAACGGCGATAGATCAGTTATGGAAAAATTCAACGATTGGTTGGTCTTTTGGGCCTGGTTTGCGTTTTCCTTTTTTTAATGGAGGTCAGGTTGAGGCTTCTATTGCGGTAGCGCGTGCACAGCGTGATCAAGCTTTTATTACTTATCGGGCTGCTGTTTTGGGAGCTTTAGAAGATGTAGAAAATGCGCTGGTAAGATTAACTAAAGAACATCAACGCTTAGAAAAGCTGATCATTGCGAATAAAGCTTCTCTTCATTCCTTAAAACTTTCACGGAGTCTTTTTGAGAATGGAAATACCAGTTTTCTTGAATTGTTAAACGCTGATCGCTCTTATTATTCTGCACAAATGGCACTTAAAGATAGCCGTGTTTCTTTGGTTACGCAATATATCACGTTGATGAAAGCATTGGGGGGGGGCTGGGATGGCGTTGTTGATGTATCACGTCCGGAAGTCGTTGATGGTGCACCTCGTTCGCGTGCAAAGGTAGGAAAATGAAAAAAAGTCTACTCAAAAATTTCATTACAAAACACAAAAAACTTTCTTTCTTTTTAGCTGCTATATTTCTTCTTCTCTTGTTTTTATGGTTGCGTTCTGTTGTTTTTGGAACATCTAGCCCAACTTATATAACCGCGGTGGTGAAGCGTGGGGATATTGAGGAAAGTGTTTTAGCTTCTGGTCTTGTACGTCCTTATCGGTTGGTGGCTGTTGGTGCGCGTGCAACAGGGCGTGTGGTGTCAATGCGCGTTTCTCCTGGGAGTGTTGTGAAAGAAGGCGATCTCTTGGCAGAAATTGATCCTACAGATCAAGAAAATGATTTAAAAAGAAAAAAAGCAGCATTATCTCACTATTATGCGAGTTTGGTAGAACAAGAAGCCCATCTTTCTCTTGCGCAGAAAAATTTAGCACGTCAGAAAAAAATGATCGAGTCACGTGCGGTTTCACGGGCTAATCTCGATGATGCTGCGACACAAGTAAAAATACGTGAGGCACAAATTGCTCAACTTCAACAGCAGATTGTGCAAGCACAAATTGATGTGGATAGTGCAGAGGTCAATTTAGGTTATACACGCATCATTGCTCCTTCAGCGGGAACGGTTTTGGCAACAGTTGTGGAAGAAGGACAGAATGTGAATGCGGTTCAGTCGGCGCCAACAATTGTTATTTTGGGCGATTTGTCAAAGATGACGATCAAGGCGCAAATCTCAGAAGCTGATGTTCTTAAAGTTCAAGCTGGACAACCACTTTATTTTACAGTTTTAGGGAATTCGCAGCGTCGTTATGAGGGCGTTTTAGAAAAGATAGAGCCGGCTCCTGAAGCAATTCGTGCTGATGTGAGTATTAATCCTGGTATGGTAGGGGGGTCTAGTGCTTTAATCTCATCAGCTATTTATTATAACGGAATTTTACATGTTGATAATGCGGACAATTTTTTGCGAACCTATATGACTGCTCAAGTTCATATTATCTTAGGGCGTGCTCAAAATGTTTTGTTGGTTCCAAGCGATGCTTTACGCGATGAGACAAAAGAGCATAAGGCATGGGTTTCTGTTTTGGAGGGGGGGAACAAGGTGGTTACTAAACAGGTGAGCGTTGGTTTGAATAATAAAGTGATGGCAGAGATTGTTTCAGGACTGAATGAGGGTGATGTTGTTATCACCGGCTCGCCTGATGGGGTGATGCCAGAACCTTCTGACGTGCATAGTGAAGACGAGATTTAAGCCATGAACACAAACCAAGCAGATGCTGTCCTTGTGTTGGAAAATATTGTACGTAAATTTCCAGCGGGCGAAACATTTGTTACTGTTTTGAAGGATATCAATCTTACCATTAAGCGCGGTGAAATGGTAGCGATTGTGGGAGCTTCTGGTTCAGGAAAATCTACATTAATGAATATCTTAGGCTGTCTTGATCGGGCAACTTCTGGTCGTTATTGGATTGCAGGGAAAGAAACAGCCTCTCTTTCAGCTGATGAATTGTCGGCTTTGCGGCGCAATCATTTTGGTTTTATTTTCCAGCGCTATCATTTGTTGAATGAATTGACAGCTCTTGGGAATGTTGAAATTCCGGCTATTTATGCAGGATGTGCTGTGGAAGCAAGGAAAAAGCGTGCACAAGATCTTTTAACGCGCTTGGGCATGGGCGATCGGGTGAATCATCGTCCAAATCAACTCTCAGGTGGTCAACAACAACGGGTGTCTATTGCTCGAGCGTTGATGAATAATGCGGAGGTTATTCTTGCCGATGAGCCAACAGGTGCACTGGATAAACAGAGTGGACAGGAAGTGTTGCGTATTTTGGATGAGCTTCATCAAGAAGGTCGTACTATTATCATTGTAACTCACGATATGCAGGTGGCCAAAAGAGCGGAGCGTATTATCGAAATCAGTGATGGAGAAATTATTGCTGACAGTATGACAAAGGTTGCGAAGAAAAGAGCAGCGGGGGCAAAGATAAAAACGGATAGTCAGTCTTTTTACGAAAAACAGACACTAAAAGTTAAACAACAGCTTGGCTCTTTTCGGTCTTTTGTTGAACGTTTTCGTGAGGCATTTGTTATGGCTTTGTTGGCAATGAATGCACATCGAATGCGAACTTTTTTAACAATGCTTGGGGTGATTATCGGTATTGGGGCGATTATTGCTATGGTCGCTTTGGGGAATGGTACACGAGAGAAAATTTTGGAAAATTTTAAAAGCTTGGGTGCTAATACATTAACAATTTTACCTGGCAAAAGTTTTTCTGATCCACAAGCAGAGAAAATAACAACTCTTGTTGAAGCTGATGCAGAAGCATTGTCTGGGTTACCTTATGTTTCTGGTGTAACACCTCAGATTTCAACAAGCTCGAAAGTGCGTTTTGGTGCAGTTGAAGTCAATGCCGTCATTGTGGGGGTGGGAGAACAATTCTTTCAGACACAGGGGCTTAAGGTTTTCAAAGGACAGTTTTTTGATCAAAAAAGTGTGCAGGATCGGGCGGTTGATCTCGTGATTGAGAAAGAAGCATTGTCTGTTCTTTTTCCCCATAGCCATGAAAGCCCCCTTGGCAAAGTGGTGCTTGTGGGTAATGTTCCAGCACGTATTATTGGTGTTGTTGATTCACAAAATAACGCAAATGGAAATACATCAAATACATTACAGCTTTATTTGCCCTATACAACAGTGCAAACGCGTTTTCTTGGCACAACAGAAGTTCGTGCGATTACCGTTAGGATTGCTGATGATGTCGATTCACATTTAGCGGAAAACATGGTGAAACGTTTTCTCATTATGCGGCATGGTGGAGAGGATTTTTTCATTAGAAATTCAGAATTCTTTCGTGAACGTATCATGGAGAGTACACATATCTTAACACTTTTAATTTCTTCAATTGCAGCGATTTCCCTGATTGTGGGTGGTATTGGGGTGATGAATATTATGCTGGTCACCGTTTCTGAGCGGATCAATGAAATTGGTGTGCGTATGGCAGTTGGTGCACGCCAAAGTGATATTTTGCAGCAGTTTCTCATTGAAGCGGTTTTGGTTTGTGTCATTGGTGGTGGTTTGGGGATTCTGTTTGGGCTTTCTATCGGTGGTTTATTTCTTCTGTTTAAGGCGCCTATCCACTTGGTTTATACGATTGATTCGATCATCCTATCCCTTACTTTTTCGACCCTCATTGGAATATGTTTTGGCTTTTCTCCAGCGCGGCAAGCTTCACGGCTTGACCCTGTTGTCGCTCTTTCACGCGATTAAGCTTTATCAATTGGAGCATATTTGTTGTGATGTTTACCACTTGGAAGAAGCGTTTATGAAGCGAAACATGGATGGGAAAAGTTTAGCATTATTCGCTGTTCCATTTTAGAAAACGCTTTATTCGTTAAGTGGAGCGTGCTCTATATAACGTTAAAGGATGACGTTTTACGGCCCAACGTATCATGAATAAATTTCCCTTGTATTTTTATAACTATACAAAATACAAGGCGCGATAACTTTAGGATTTTAACCTAAAAGTTAAGAGGGGAAGGGGAGTGTATATCTGTTAACAAACAAGATAAAAAAGAAGAAAATTTAAACGAAAAACAGCTTATATCTCAAAAAAACGAACGGGTATACGAGGCGAGTTGGTCTTCTATAGTTTTTCTTTTCCTTTTGTTTATTCGTGCCCCTGTTTTTTGTCACAAATTGTATGGCAAAGGGAGGGGCGTTGGCATTGGTAACGTTTGGTTTTAAGATTCTTTATGGCTTTATGCGGCGGAGATATAGGCTTTTACGAAGATCCAGTTTTGTAGGGAGAATGAGATGAATGCACTTATGGGCTCATGTTGCTGGGAATGTTAATTACTGCATTCATTATTATGTGTATTGGTATAGCTGATTATTGGTTTTATGATATACTTTAATTGCGTTTAGCACTTTCTGAGTATGAACTTATACTCTTTCAATAGATAAATATCAAAAAGAAGCTCACCCAAATAATAAAGTAAATCTCTACATTTTTGTAAGTGATTACATGATATTTATCAGAGATGAGTAGGAAGCAGATTCCACTCTTTTGCTGATAAGTAAAACTTTATTCATTTGTTTTGCTTAGTACATATTCCATTATTAAATAGTCGGTTCATTCAGTAAATCGAGTTATCTAAAGTCTTTTGGGTGAAACAATAGGCATTAACCAGTTTGGCTAGACTCGATAGTTGAAAGTATTTTTCATTGGGGGGAAGCATGACGCTGCAATCGCTTTTACAGACATATCGTGACGAAGCGCGTACCGAACGGGACAAAGGTACGTATTTTGAGCGTTTTGCTCTTGCTTATCTGACACATGATCCTCTTCAGTTTGGGTGTTATGAAAAGGTTCAAACCTTTAAAGATTGGGCTCGTGAAAATGATTGGAATGGTCATGATACTGGTATCGATCTTGTGGCAAAGATTCGTGATGGAGAGGGTTTTGCGGCAATCCAATGTAAATTTTATGATGCAGCATATCGGATTAGAAAAGCAGATATTGATAGTTTTATTTCGGCATCAGGGAAAGCTCCATTTAAGCGGCGTGTTATTATAGATAGTACTGAAAGTGCTTGGAGTGATAACGCTGAAACAATGATACGGGGGCAGGATATTCCTGTTATACGGATTAATCTTTCCGATATAAAACAAAGTCCGATCCGTTGGGAAACTTTTGCAGCCCAGGGCAAAGTTGTGCTGGAGGATAAAAAGAAAATCCGTCCACATCAGCAGGATGCGTTGCGTGATGTGCGTGCTGGACTTATGGAAGCAGATCGGGGTAAGCTTATTATGGCTTGTGGTACTGGTAAGACATTTACCAGTCTTAAAATTGCTGAGGATTTGGCGGGTGAAGGCAAGTTTGTTTTGTTTCTTGTTCCTTCCTTGGCACTGATGTCACAGACGGTTCGTGAATGGACAACGGATGCAGAAATCGGATTGAGATCCTTTGCTGTCTGTTCAGATACACAAGTGGGAAAGCGTCGTAAAAATAGTGATGATGTTGCTGAAATTGATGTGTTTGATCTTGCTTTTCCGGCGACAACCGATGCTGCTAAACTTGCAAAACAGGCGGATAAGAGTGTTGCAGATAGGATGACCGTTGTGTTTGCAACCTATCAATCCATTCAGGTGGTTGCTGATGCTCAGAAAAAGTATGGTTTGCCAATATTTGATCTTATCATTTGTGATGAAGCGCACCGTACAACAGGGGCAACGCTGGTTGGAGAGGATGAATCCAATTTTGTTAAGGTGCATTCTAATGATGTTATTCGTGCTAAGAAGCGCCTTTATATGACAGCGACACCACGTATTTTTGGTGATAACGCAAAAAGTCGCGCGAATGAAGTTAATGCCGTTCTTGCTTCGATGGATGATGAAAAGCTTTTTGGTAAAACACTTTTTTATCGGGGCTTTTCTTGGGCAGTACAAAATGATCTTTTAACAGATTATAAGGTTATTGTCTTAGCAATGGATGAAAAATTGGTCAGTTCCGCTGTTCAGAAGCGTCTTAGTGATGACCAGTCTTCGCTTGTTCTTGATGATGCAACGAAGATTATTGGTTGTTATAAGGCGCTGACAAAACAAGATCTGAAGGCTGATGTTGGTGCTGATCCACACCCCATGCGTCGTGCTTTGGCGTTTTGCAAGACTATTGAAAGTTCTAAACTGGTGCGTGATGAATTTTCTGCGGTTGTTAGAGAATATCTTGATTATACGAAAGAGGATACGGAAAATGAGCACTTTCTGAAGTGTGAAATTGAGCATGTTGATGGCACTTTCAATGCGAAGGATCGTGGTGCATTACTTGATTGGCTGAAAGCTGATAGTGGTGAAGATGTTTGTCGTATTTTGACCAATGCACGGTGTTTGTCTGAGGGGGTGGATGTTCCGGCTCTGGATGCGATCATGTTTTTAAATCCACGTAAGAGCCAGATTGATGTTGTGCAAGCGGTTGGGCGGGTGATGCGTCGGTCTGAGGGCAAAAAGATGGGGTATGTCATTTTGCCAATTGGCATTCCCTCTGGGATTCCAGTGGAACAGGCTTTGAACAACAATGATAAATATCGGGTTGTTTGGCAAATTTTAAATGCTTTGCGTGCGCATGATGATCGTTTTGATGCGACGATTAATAAGGCATCGCTGAGCCAAGATATCAGCAATGTGATTGAGATTATTGGCGTCACACAGAGCACGGAGTTACAGGCTGTTACAGCTGTTGTAGACAATCTTCCACTACGCTCACAGCCTGCACGAGTGGGAATTGGAGCACCGGAATATGATTTAACTCGTACAGATCAGCTAAACAAGGAGTTTTCTTTCCCGGTGGATGAACTGTCTCGTGCGATTTTGGCAAAGATCGTCAAGAAATGTGGGACACGTGATTATTGGGAAGATTGGGCGAGCAACATTGCTGAAATTGCTAAGAATCATATTACGCGTTTAACAGGTATTCTGGCAGAGCCAGATACTGAGGCACGTCAAGCCTTTGACAGATTTATGGCAGAACTGCGTGATGATTTAAATGATGCGATTACAGAGGCTGATGCGATTGAGATGTTGGCACAACATATTATCACGCGTCCTGTCTTTCAGGTGTTGTTTGAGGAGTATCAGTTCACACGTGAAAATCCTGTCTCGCGTGCTATGCAGCGTATTCTTGATGTGCTTGATAAGGCGAATCTTGATAAGGAATCCAAAGATCTGGAAAAATTTTACGCAAGTGTAAAATTACGCGCCAGTGGCATTACGGATCCAAAAGCAAAACAGAGGTTAATTATAGAGCTTTATGATAAGTTTTTTCGTTATGCTTTTCCACGCACTGTAGAAAAACTAGGCATTGTTTATACTCCCGTTGAGGTTGTGGATTTTATTTTGCACTCTGTCAATGATGTCTTAGAGCAAGAATTTGCGCAAACGCTTGGCTCATCGGGTGTGCACATCATGGATCCCTTTACAGGAACGGGGACTTTTATCACGCGGCTTTTGCAATCGGGTTTGATAAAACCAGAGGAGATGAAACAAAAATTTTGTCATGAAATTCATGCCAATGAAATTGTGCTTTTAGCCTATTATATTGCAGCCATTAATATTGAGACAACCTATCATGGTCTGATGGGGGGAGGTTATGTTCCGTTTGAGGGAATTTGTTTGACCGATACATTCCAGCTTTATGAGCAAGAAAAAGACCTGATCAGTGATTTGCTGGTGGATAACAGTACACGTCGGGCACACCAGAAGGAACTGGATATTCGTGTTATTGTTGGCAACCCCCCTTATTCTTCTGGACAAAAAAGTGAAAACGACAATGCACAAAATATTGCCTATCCTAAATTGGATCGTCGCATTCGTGAAACCTATGCCGCTCAATCCAAAGCAAGCAATGTTAATGGACTTTATGACAGTTATATTCGTGCCATTCGGTGGGCAAGTGATCGCATAAAAGACTGTGGTGTTATTGGTTTTGTGACAAATTCAGGTTTTATCAATGGATACTCTACGAATGGCTTACGAAAAGAATTGAGTGAAGAATTCTCGAGCATTTATGTTCTCAATTTGCGTGGTGATATTCGCAAAAATATGTTGAGCAAAGGACGTGCTCAAGAAGGGCAAAATGTTTTCGGCAGTGGAAGCATGACAGGAATTGCTGTTACACTATTTGTTAAAAATCCAAATGTTACGGAGCAGTGCAAAATTCATTATTACGATATTGGTGATAATCTCACGACAAAAGAGAAATTATCTCAACTTCAGCGGTTGAGTAGTGTTGGTGGTATCAAGTGTGAACACGGTTGGCAGATGATTACACCAGATGAGCATGGTGATTGGCTGGATCAGCGCAACAATGATTTTGAAAAATTTCTAGCCTTAGGTGATAAGAAGGGCAGTGATAAAAAGCTATTCAAAATTTTTTCTCGTGGTATACAAACTGGTCGTGATGCTTGGGCATACAACTCAAGCCGTGAAGTTTTAGCGAAAAATATGAGCAATATGATTACTTTTTATAACGGTGAAGTAGAGCGTTTTAATAATGCCTACACACATGCTGATCGCAAGGCGCGTGCGAATGCCGTGAATGATTTTGTTAACACGGATGCCAAAAAGATTAGTTGGAGCAGTAGTCTTAAAGAAGAACTGGTAAGAGGAAAGTTTTCTGAATTTGAAAGTGATTGCTTAATTCAAGGTCTTCATCGTCCTTTTACACAGCAATGGCTTTATTATAACCGCATCTTTAATGAGAGAGTTTATCAAATGCCGCGTATATTTCCTATGAAGCAAGCGGTTGAGAATAGGGTAATACAAGTTACCGGTATAGGAGCAAGCAGTGGTTTTTCTGTCCTTATGAGCAGGGTTTTGCCTAGCTTAGATGCAATGGAAAAAGGTCAGTGTTTTCCACGGTATGTTTATGAGGATTCTGCGTCCTTGAAAAATAAAAAGGAAGAGCAGGTTCATTTATTTGCAAATTTTGCAGAGGAAAGCAAAGAAACTGGTTTAGAGCGGCGTGATGCTCTCACGGATGAAGGGTTGGCTTATTTTAATGCAGCATATCCTGGTGAAATGATAACAAAGGATGATTTGTTTTATTATGTTTATGGGATTTTGCATTCAGAAGATTATCGTGCGCGTTATGCACATAATTTGTTCAAACAATTGCCACGTATCCCAACAGTTAAAAAGGTAGAGGATTTTTGGGCTTTTGTAACAGCGGGGCGAAAGCTTGGTGATTTGCATATGAATTATGAGGAGGTTGAGCCCTATCCCATTACCTATAAACAGGGTGATCCAAGAACTTGGATGATTTCTGATGAGAAGAGTTTCTATCGTGTTGAGGCGATGAAATTTGCTGGTAAGCGTGGTGCTATTGATAAAAGTACAGTGGTTTATAATGCGCATATCACGATGCAGAATATTCCTCTTGAAGCTTATGATTATGTGGTCAATGGCAGGTCTGCTCTTGAATGGGTTATGGAACGGCAGATTGTCAAAACGGACAAAGCGAGCGGTCTTGTTAATGATGCTAATCGCTATGCTGTTGAAACGGTGGGTAATCCAGCTTATCCATTGGAATTGTTTCAGCGGGTTATTACAGTAAGCTTGGAAACAATGAAAATTGTGCGCAGTCTTCCAAAATTGGAAGTGAGAGAAACTGAAAAAGTGAAGTTATCCATTGTGCGGTAAACAGCGCTGTGTCGTAACAAACTGGCACTATCATATACTTTGCCAGCTCGTGGGTATTGCGACAGCTCTTGGCACTTGAGACGGTACATAAGAGGCATGCCTTTCTTGTACAGTTTTACGCCACGCAGGCTCTCTTTCCTTGTGATGTGCAAGAAAATGGTTTTGATTGATTCAACAGAGAATAGATTTAAAATGAGAGAGTTTTACGCTATTCAAAATCCTTATTTAAGATGAAGAATACTTATCTTTATAAATCAATATGTTGCATGTGATAAAACATCATAGGTAGTAGACGGATAAAATGATGACGCATGCGCTTTAGCGACCGTGATGAATAGCTTTAAGCAGAGCTTGTTCGTTGAGTCTTATGTGAGTAAACCATATAAATGGGGAAGCAGAGAGGAACTTGCCCAGAGACGTAGAATTGTTTACAAACCTTTGCTGATAGGAGTCATCGTCCTTTGAGATGTTGGAAGGAAATCACAACTCTCATGAAATCTGTCCTTTGAGCAGGGGTGATTGGAAGTGAGCAGGGAGAACGCGTTAGATAAGAAGCTGGATTGTTATTGTTTACAGATCGCTAGAGTTTAAAAATTTTTGTTCTTTTTTGGGGAGGCTGCCAAACAAAAAGTGTTTTTAGAGGGAAATGATTTATGCCAAAAGATATTGCTATAAAAAGTGTGGGATGTTCGTGGCGGTGTGCGTTTTGAGCTTATTCCTATCTGTGATCTAAAATGCTCTTATGAAGGTGCTTTGTTGAATGAAGAGATTGTTACTAATATATTGATTTATCATGATAGTTTAACCTTCTCTCTGTTGAATGAGAAATCTAATTATCATAAATTTTCTTATTTTAAACCTATTAAAATTACTTCTTTTCATGTCATATGAGTTTGGTGTGTGCGTGTTTAAGAAAGGCGTAAAGTATGCCTCTTACTAATCATCCCAAGTGGCTTAAGAGCTATCGTAATATTGGGCGGGGCGGTAAAATATAGGATGGGGCGGTTTGTATTTTTTATGAAGCGTAAAGACGGTGGTATCAATAGATCTTTATAACAAGTCTGGAGATCTTATAGTTGTCTGGGAGCTTTATTTACAAGAGCTTATATATTGGGATGGCATGTACAGATTCCGTGCTGTGAGATATGTTTGAGATGTAAGAGATGTCTTTGGGTGAATGTGCAATACAGTGATACGTGTATTGGGGTATTCTGTGTTATATGAGGGTAGCTCTGTCGAGCTTTTATAGAGGCAACCTCGTGTGGAAGGATATGGAAAGAACGGTATGAAGCAGTTCGTGGGTAGCAAGGTTTTTAAAAAAGTCAGAAGGATAAAGATTAGAATGCGGTTCTGATATAGACTTGGAGCGTTTTAATATATTGGAATATGAGAATGCGGATTTGATTGATTTGTTGTATTGCGCTTTCAGCATCGCTCTTTTTAACAGGATAAGCAATGAAATGGATATCAGGCATTAAATACTTAAGTTCTCGCATCGAGCGCCACATATGGTAATCATGGGTGACGATATAAAGGGTCTTATAGTGGTGTTTTTTGATCCAAGCAGCACTTTCTTCGGCGTTTCCTCTGGTGTTAATCGCTTGATGCCCAATGTCAATACAACAGGAGACAAGTCGTGGGCTAATATGCCTGTTATGCATGAAACCTTTCAGATTGGTTGTGCTGTTTACGCCACTGATAAGGAGTCGTGAACCAAGCCCCCTTTGTAAGAGATTAAGTCCTGTCTCTATTCGGTTTTCTCCGCCTGTCAGCACAATGATGGCATCAGCTTTGGGGAGAGGCTTTGGGGGAGAAAGTCGTTCAGTTTTTTCAGAAAAAACAATAAAACCACCCCAGAAAATAAAAACAATGATTGCAAGAGTAAGTGTTGTCGGTGGAAAATAGCAAAATAAAAAGCGCATAGACCAACGATAATGGGGTCGTTTTGGAAGAGGACGTTTTAAATCATTTTGCGTCAATGAGTTGGAATGGTAGGAGTGGTGAGTCATAAAATTAAAATAAACCGTTTTCACATTGATCGATTTTTTTCAGTTGCGCTAAAATAGTCATGCGGTTTGTAAGGGTGGTAAGAAAAGAAACGAAAATAATAAGAAAAATGATTTTTCCGTAAGGAACGGAACTTATGGAAATATGTCCAAACAAAGCTGTTACTTGGCTAGCTTCCACTCTTCCCAAGTTATAATTCGTCCAGAGACAAAAGGCTAAAAACAGAAATATGCTTGTGAGACCACCATATAAAGCACCACGCAGTGCAGTTTTAAAAAAATGCCAGTCAAATTGGCGGGCAATGAAAATAGTTTCAGTACCAAGGAAATATAAGACATTGATAATATGCGCATTTTCTGCCAATGCATTGCGGGTGGTAAAAATGATGGTAAGAATAAGAGAGCCTAGAACCAATGCTAAAATTGAAAAGCCAATGAAAACAGTGGTGTATGCCATGGTCGCAAAACGATGGACCCAAACACGGTGATCATCAAATTGACCTCCTGGAATTTGGGTTTTAATGGCGTGATTAATGGCTGCAAAATTGATTTTTTCATCTCTCTTCAGAGTCACAATGATAAGGCGGGGAAGGGGCAGTTCATTGATATTGAAACCTGTTCCAAGCCATGGCTCCAGTAATTTTTCTGTAGCTTTTTGGTCAACAATTTTTGCATCTTGTACACCAGAAAATGTTTTGACCAATTGTACGGCATCACGGAGAGCTTTGTTGATATCAACATTGTCAATGGGGCGTATTTGTATTGTTGCTTCATAGCTAATCTGATTACTCCAATTTTGGGCGGCACGTTGGACTAAATCAACACCGATTAAGGTGAGGCTTGAAAGAAATGTCATAATAGCAATAACGGCAACCAATGCTTTTCCAGAAATATTACCACTGGGAATAATCGCTGTTGTATTTTTTTTATTGCTTGTAAAAATGGGGAAAGACTTATTCATGAATCGTCATCCGTCCGTTATGGAGAAGCATACGTCGTGCTGCAACTTGTTCCATTAAGGCAATATCATGGGTAGCAATGATCACAGCTGTTCCAAAACGATTTAATTCAATAAACAAACGGAGTAGGCGTTTTGCTAAGGGCGGATCGACATTTCCGGTTGGTTCATCGGCAAGTAGAATTTCAGGTTGATCAATGAGCGCGCGTGCAATGGCTACCCTTTGTTTTTCTCCGCCAGAAAGAACTGGTGGTAAAACATGAATATGATCTCCCAGACCTACCCAACAGAGAAGATCTTCCACTTCACTGCGATAGGTTGCTTCTTCTTGTCCTTTAATGCGTAAAGGTAAGGAGACATTTTCATAAGTGGTCATGTGGTCGAGTAAACGAAAATCTTGAAAAACTACACCGATACGTTGTCGCAGCGCAGGGAGCTCTTGCCGTTTGAGTAATGCTGTGTCTGTTCCAAATAAATCAATATGACCGCGGGTGGGTTTGAGTGCCAAAAACATAAGACGCATCAACGACGTTTTCCCTGCTCCAGAGGCGCCAGTGAGAAATTGAAATGATCCAGGAGGAATATGAAAGCTAATATCACGAAGGACCTCAGGTCCCATTCCATAGCGTAGACCGACATTTTCAAAATGAATCACTTTTTATTATTACTCCTGATTTTATATTGCATCATTTATTCTAAGAACTCTTACTTTCATTACTTTAGATTTTTGTTTTAAGCTTGTTTATTTTAGATTTCATGGTTTTCAATATTTTTTATACACCCTCGTTATAGATAAATATTTTTGCTCAAGAATATTATCACGTATACTTTCTCTTTTTAGCTTTATTTATGATTTTAGCAGGAATTTCAAAGTGATTCTAGCATAAACATCAGAACTATTTTTCCTTCTTTCTCAGAGGCTTTTTTGCATTGAGTGGGTACTGGGCGATTTTAAAAAGCTATGTTGCTCTTTTTATCTTACTTTCTTATTCTTATCTGTATTCATATTCCAATCTTGGTATCTTCCAATCTTGAAGTTTTTTCTTCAATTGTTTCTGATTTGTTATGAAGAAAGGCGTTTGTTGTTAGAGTTGTTGAGCTTCCCATGAATTGTTTTGTTTTTTATTCTCATCGGTGGTTTTCGTAACAATGCTGAGATAATTTTAGCAAAAAACAAAAACCACCGTATGTTATATTTCTTCGTGGGTTCTTTAGTTTTGTCGGTTGGCAATCAGATCTTCAACAACTTGTGGTTCGGCAAGAGTTGAGATATCTCCGAGAGTATCAAAATCGTTTTCGGCAATTTTTCGTAAAATACGTCTCATAATTTTTCCTGATCGCGTTTTGGGAAGCTGTGGGGCAAATTGAATTTTATCCAATATGGCAATGGAGCCTATTTCTTGTCTTACATGTTTAATAAGCTCTTTTTGCAACTCTTCACTTGGAGCTGTCCCTTCCATTAAGGTGATAAAACTATAAATTCCTTGTCCTTTAATGGGATGCGGGTAACCCACAATGGCAGCTTCTGATACAGCGGGATGAGAAACAAGGGCTGATTCAATTTCAGCAGTTCCTAACCTGTGCCCCGAGACATTGAGTATGTCATCAACCCGCCCTGTAATCCAGTAATAGCCGTCACTATCGCGCCTACAACCATCGCCTGTAAAATATCTTCCTTTATAGGAGGAAAAATAAGTTTGAATAAAGCGCTCATGATCTTTATAAAGCGTGCGCATTTGTCCTGGCCATGAATCACTGATACAAAGATTGCCTTCTGCTTCACCTTCTAAAATATTGCCTTGGGCATCAACAATTTGGGGTTGAACACCAAAAAAAGGACGTGTGGCCGATCCTGCTTTGAGGGGGGTTGCACCAGGCAAGGGCGTGATCATATGCCCTCCTGTTTCCGTTTGCCACCATGTATCGAGAATCGGACAACGGTCATTTCCAACTGTATGATAAAACCATTCCCATGCTTCTGGATTAATCGGTTCGCCTACCGTACCTAAAAGACGCAACGATGTCCTGTTTGAGTGTTCAACAAACGAATTTCCTGCTCCCATCAAGGCGCGGATAGCTGTTGGTGCGGTATAGAGTGTATTAACTTGGTGTTTGTCAACAATTTCCCAAAATCTTCCTTTGTCAGGAAAGGTTGGTGTGCCTTCAAACATTAAAGTAGTCGCACTATTGCATAAAGGTCCATAAACCAAGTAAGAATGACCGGTTATCCAACCAATATCAGCCGTGCACCAGTAAACTTCATCGGGGTGGTAATCAAAAACGTATTGATGTGTCATCGCGGCATAAACAAGATAGCCCGCTGTGGTATGCAAAACGCCTTTGGGTTTGCCGGTGGAGCCTGAAGTATAAAGAATAAAAAGTGGATCTTCAGCGTTCATTGGTTCTGCTGGGCATTCTGTTTTGGCATGAGCTATCTCTTCGTAGTACCAAAAATCACGCCCCTCTATCCATTGAATGGGTCCACAAGTCCGCCGTATAACCATGACTTGGTCTACATGCACGTTTTGGCGTGCTGCTATCTCAATAGCATGATCAACATTGTCTTTTAAGTTGATCCGTTTGCCGCCACGCAAGCCGTGATCAGCGGTAATGATGAAGGTTGATTCGCAGTCAACAAGGCGTCCTGCTATTGCCTCTGCAGAAAAGCCAGCAAAGATAACCGAATGAACAGCACCAATGCGGGCACACGCGAGCATAGCATAGGCTGCTTCGGGTATCATGGGAAGATAAATGGTTACTTTATCGCCTTTCTTAATGCCACGACTTTTCAAAAGATTGGCAAAACGACAAACATGTTCATAAAGCTCGTTATAGGTTATTTTTTTATCATGATAAGGATTATCTCCTTCCCAAATAAGCGCGATTTTGTCTCCATGGGTTTTCAGGTGGCGATCAATGCAATTATAGGCAACATTTGTTATCCCATCTTCGTACCATTGAATGGAGACATCTCCGTTAAAAGAAGTGTTTTTTACTTTTGTAAAAGGTTTAAACCATTCAATGCGTTGACCATGTTTGGCCCAGAAGCTTTCTGGATCATCGATGCTTTCTCGATACCATTGTTGATAAGTTTCCTCGTCGAGCAAAGTATTTTTTTTGATCTCTTCTGATACTGGATAGATTTTTTCAGTCATGTTTCCCTCTTTTTATTTTTTAGAAAAATCAGCCATTGTATTTTTATATTTGTGGCAGAGTCGTCCCTAAAGCTTTTCATTGTGAGGTTAGACTAAATGACAAAGATTGGAATAGTCAATTTTTAAAATCTGATGTGATGATATTAAAGAGGGTATTCTATGTTTTTAGGATACTCAAATGTGGCAAAGCCTATTGCGGTATAGAGCTTTTTATAAACGCATAAAGACATTTTAAAAATGTCTATTATAAAATATTTTTTATAAGTTGATATAAACCAATATCGTTAAATAAAAGACTAACAAGAAAGAATATACAGCTTATTAATAATGACTTTTTTAGAGAATCTTCCCAATTGTAATAAATAAACTTATAATAAAAAATATATATAAAACCAGAAAAAAACGTTGCTATAAGCGATTCAATAATTTTATGAGTAAAATCTGTCATTATAAATCATAACCACTCATTAATAGTATCGTCGCTACTTTATTCAGCGTGCTCGGAACTCATCCAATAAAGATTAATATAACCCAAAATATCTACGCAAAAAATTAGAAATAAAGAACATAATAAATGACGATAATGCCATTATAATAGACAATCTCCAACCTACGCCATTGAATATTTTAAAAGAAATGGCAATTATAGGAGTAATTATAATTAACATGCAAAACATTCTTACAACTTCATAATGAATATCCATTATAACAAAATCCTAGTTATAGTAATGAGATTAATAAATACTTATGAAAAAATTTGTTCAGTATACTCGAAACTCATCCGATAAATATTAATATAAACCGAAGTATCTACACAAACTATCAAAAATAAAAAACACAATAACTGACAATAAGGCTATTTTTATAGATAGTTTCCAACTGTAGCCACCAATTTTTTTTAAACCAATAGCATATATAGGGATAACGATAATGAGAATGCAAAACAGTCTTATGATTTCATAAAGAATATTCATTATAACAAAATCCTGATTATAAGAGGTGATCCGCAATAGATATCCCTGAAAAATATTTTATCCATAGATGTAGATACTTAACTTTGGTATATTCTTTCAAATATACTTACAAAAATACTAATTTCAGAGATATCTTTGTCGCTATTCTCTATAAATTAGAACTAACACTCATGACCTTTTTCTATAAAGCCCCAAGCAGCACCTCCTATGTATCCCAATGACAAAGCTCCCATTCCACCTGTAAATGCACCCACTGGTCCCCCAGTTATACCACCTTGAATTGCACCAACTACTCCTGCCGGAACTCCTACTTCCCTGCCACGTGCATTCATGTGAGACATAAAAGCACCAGGACTACATGCATTTCCATGAAAAGGTCTTGAATTGTGCGAATGACCAAAAGAAGGCTTTGTCACCATATGACCGAATGTGTTGAATGAACCAAACATATTAATTCTCCTTAATTATCCACATTAAAAGTAGTATCATAATGATACATTTGAAATGGCTATCGCGTATTTTTAGAAAAATGTAAAATATAAACTTTAAAAATGGCAATAAAATACTGTATAAATAATAACTATATTATGTATATGAAATATTATTCTTTATAATATAATAATATTATTTATAATATTTTTAAACACAAGAAATGACACCATATTTTTTATTAATTAAAGTTTAAAATTAGAAAAATGTGCATCTGAAAAAATTGGTGTTTTTCTCTTTGTTTATGAGATTGACAAAGAAATAATGATAAAGAAATATCGTTATTGAAATCGATCTCATTGCCATTGTTTTGCCTGCATGTATTATGCGCATATGCTTGGGATTAGTTCTTTTATTTTTCAGGCGAATATTGACCGTATTTTACGCTTTGTAGAGCATAGAAAGTCTTTATGCTATTGTTGGACCTTATAGATTGCTATTCATGTTGTTTAGCGCGGCTCTTGGTGCTCTATTGGGCAATTGAGATGTTTATTTTTCTCAAGTGGCTTACATGAAAGAGTTTTGTTACTGTATTATGCAGCCATAAGCCTCTTTTTGCCTGCTTTACGCCATTGGCATGTGGGGAAATTGTTTACGCGTGTTGGAGAAGTTAAGAGAATTCGTGGTTTTTAATGGAAATCATTGCGATAATCGTATTAAATATTCTTTTGTAATTAGTGATTTTGCGATAGTTTTTTCATGAATGCGCAACGCCCCTCTTATCATTTTGCCTTTATATAAGGATTTATTTTTTACGTTGCTTTTGCTGGAGAGGCGGTCAGAGGGGAGGCGAAGTAGAGCCAATGTGCGAGAATATGAGAGCCAAATTGCAATGCTATCTTGAAGCTATTGTACGCGTTGTGGATGTGCCGGTGAGAAATTTGAGAAGATCAGCTTTTTTGCTTATTTTGCTAACAGGATGAAAGAGGGACTGGAATCTTTTTTGCTAGAATTGCTCTTATTGATATTGAAGGAAATATTTTTTCTCATTTCTGTTGTTTTTGGCTTGTTCGTAGAATTTTCAATGGGAATTTATATGAAGGGGGAATGAATTTATATGAGAGGAAATTGCTTTACACAGGGCGTTTTCCAAATAAAGCGGAGCCAATGCGAAGGACGTTAGAGCCAAACTGTAGAGCGGTTTTGAAGTCACTGGACATACCCATGGAAAGCTTTGGAAGACCTGCTTGTTTTGCTAATTTTGCTAAGAGCGCGAAATAGGGTCCGGGGTTTTCATCGACAGGGGGGATGCCCATAAGACCGATGATATCAAGTCCATAGTTGTTTTTGCATTGGTTGACAAAAGATGTCGCTTCTTGTGGTGCGATACCACTTTTTTGCGGTTCTAAGCCAATGTTAACCTGAACATAGCAAGGAAGATGCCTTTTTTGTTTTTCCATTTCTTCAGATAAGCTTTTTGCTATTTTTTCACGGTCAACCGTTTGAATAACATCAAAAAGTTTGATCGCCTCTGCTGTTTTATTTGATTGTAGGGGACCGATGAGATGAAGCTTAATATTTTCAAATTGTTGACGTAAAGCAGGCCATTTTTGTGCCGCTTCTTGTACGCGGTTTTCTGCAAACAAAGATTGGCCTGCTTGTAAAAGGGGACGTATATCAGCGGCAGAAACAGTTTTTGAAACAGCGATAAGTTCAATTTCTTCTATAGGGCGTTGTAGCTCTTGACATGTTTCAGCAATGTCTTTTTGAAGGTTTTGCCATGCTTCAACGGAAGGGGCATTGAGGGGCGTTTGTGTATTCATATTTTTGTGCTTTACCTTTTTTATTCAAGAGTTGGTCGTTTTTTTTAAAGTTTTATAAAATACTTAGGGAAATATTTCACGAAAATGTTGACGATGAGGTTAATCCATGGTCAAGCATAATAAAACAAGTTTTTGGTTCTGTTTTATTAAAAGAGTATAATGGGAATGACGATTGGACATTATAATATAGGCGAACGCTATAATCCACGTGCGAGAGAAAAAAAATGGCAAGAAATTTGGGATGAAAAGAAAATTTTTCAGACTGTTCAAGAAGATGCTCGTGAAAAATATTATGTTTTAGAAATGTTTCCTTATCCGTCAGGCCGCATTCACATGGGGCATGTGCGCAATTATGCCATGGGGGATGTGGTGGCACGCTATAAAAGGGCAAAGGGATTTAATGTGCTTCATCCTATGGGGTGGGATGCTTTTGGTATGCCGGCTGAAAATGCTGCTCTGCAAAGTAAAGTGCATCCTAAAACTTGGACTTATCAAAATATTGCGGTCATGCGCGGGCAATTAAAACAATTAGGGCTCTCTTTAGATTGGACGCGTGAATTTGCGACTTGTGATGTGGAATATTACCATCGTCAACAAATGTTGTTCCTTGATTTTTATCAGAAGGGTTTGGTTGCGCGTAAAGTGGCTAAGGTGAATTGGGACCCTGTTGACCACACCGTTTTGGCCAATGAACAGGTTGTTGATGGGCGGGGATGGCGTTCTGGTGCGTTGGTGGAACAGCGTGAATTGACGCAGTGGTTTTTCAAAATTAGCGATTTTAGTGAAGATCTCTTGGCTGGGCTTGAAGAGCTGGAGCAATGGCCGGAAAAAGTTCGCACCATGCAGAAAAATTGGATTGGAAAATCACAAGGTTTGCTGATTCGTTGGGCTTTAAAGGCAACAAGTGATGCTAATGAAGTTTGTGAGACATTTGATGAGGTTGTTTGTTATTCGACACGTCCTGATACACTTTTTGGCGCCTCCTTTTTAGCTCTGTCTGTTGACCATCCTATTGCACAAGCTTTGGCAAAGAAAGATAAAGCGTTGAGTGCTTTTATCGAAAACTGTCGGTGTGGTGGGACGACAACAGCAGCACTTGAAACAGCTGAAAAACAAGGGTTTCTCACGACTCTTTTGGCAGTTCATCCTTTTGATTCAACAGTATATATTCCTGTTTATATCGCTAATTTTGTGCTCATGGATTATGGAACAGGGGTTGTTTTTGGTTGTCCGGCTCATGATCAGAGAGATTTTGATTTTGCGCGTAAATATGATCTTCCAATAAAACCGGTGGTTTTGCCAAAAGGAGAGCAAGCAGAAGATTTTGTCATTGCTGAAACAGCTTATACAGGTGATGGTGTGATGATCAACTCCAGCTTTTTGGATGGTTTGACACCTCAACAAGCTTTTGAAGAAGCAGCCAAAAGGCTTGAAGAACAAATGCTCAATGGGCAACCGCAAGGGAAAAAAACAGTGCAATTTCGTTTGCGTGATTGGGGGATTTCGCGGCAACGTTATTGGGGGTGCCCCATTCCGATGATCCATTGTACATCTTGCGGAGTGATTCCTGTGCCGCGTACTGATTTGCCGGTTGTGTTGCCTGATGATGTTACTTTTGATCAACCTGGAAATCCTCTTGCACGGCATGAAAGGTGGCAGAATGTTACTTGTCCTTCCTGTGGTCAACCTGCTAAACGTGAAACCGATACTATGGATACATTTGTTGACTCTTCTTGGTATTATGCACGCTTTACGGCTCCTTTTGCGCAGGAACCTGTCGACAAACAAGCAATCTCTGAATGGTTGCCTGTGCAACAATATATTGGTGGAATTGAGCATGCCATTCTTCATCTTCTTTATGCACGCTTTTTTATGCGTGCCATGAAATTGATCGGCCATGCGACTGTTGATGAGCCTTTTAAGGGGCTTTTTACCCAAGGTATGGTGGTTCATGAAACCTATCGAGATGATCAAGGGTGGGTTTCTCCAGCAGAAATTTCCATTGTTGAAAAGGATGGAAAACGACAGGCTTATAAATTGACTGATCAAAGTGAAGTGATGATTGGTTCGATTGAAAAAATGTCGAAATCCAAAAAGAATGTCGTTGATCCTGATGATATTATCGCATCCTATGGCGCGGATACTGTGCGTTGGTTTGTGTTGTCAGATTCTCCCCCTGATCGGGATGTCATCTGGACAGAATCTGGTGTTGAAGGAGCCCATCGCTTTGTACAGCGTGTTTGGCGCCATGTGGCTTTGAGTGCTTCTGTTTTAAAGGATGTGGCGCCTTGTGCAGGGCATCAGGGGGCAGCTTTGGAACTCTCAAAAGCTGCACATCGCACGCTTTGCGCTGTAGAAGATGATTTGGAAAAATTTGCTTTTAATCGGGCTATTGCACGCCTTTATGAATTCTTGAATATTATGGCACCGTTGCTCAACAAGATAGCAAGTGTTGACGATGAAATGAAAGCTTCTTTACGTCAAGCCATGGATTTTTTTCTTGCCATGATTGCACCGATGATGCCTCATTTAGCAGAAGAATGTCATGCTGCTTTAGGGGGAAAAACTTTAATGTCTGCGCTTGCTTGGCCTGTTTATGACAGCGCGTTAATCGTTGCGGAATGCTATACTTTGCCAGTACAAATTAATGGTAAGAAACGCGGTGAGGTGAGCGTTGCAGCAACAGCAAATGAAACGATGATTAAAGAAGCGGTTTTGGCTTTAGATTTTGTAAAGGCACAGCTGGTTGAAAAGCCTGTGAAAAAAATCATTATTGTTCCACAAAGGATTGTGAATGTCGTTTTTTAAAAGTTTGATTCTTGTCGTTTTAGCTGGTGTATTCACACTGTTGTGTGGATGCAAAGTTGAACCGCTTTATCGTCAAGAATTGCAGAGTGCAATGACAATGAATTCTGCTTCTTATGGGAAGCCTGTTTCTGGGCAAGCTTCTTTGGGGCTTTCAGCAAAGCTTGCTTCTATTGTTGTGGAAGAGCCTTCGGATCGTTTTGGTCAAATGGTGCGCAATCATCTGCTTTTTCTTTTGTATGGAAATGGTGCTAAACCTTCTCTACCTGCTTATCGATTGGCATTGCAGATATCTGTATCTACAAGAGAATCTATGCAGATAGAGGTTGATTTCGAGAAAAAACGAAAAGGACGACCTTCTGTTGGAACTGTTATGAGCAGAGCTTCTTATACTTTGCAGGATATGAAAAATACTCTTGTTGCAAAAGGAACAGCAATGATGAATGCATCTTTTGACCGACTTCGTCAAGAATATGCAACGATGCAAGCAGAAGAAGATGCAAAAAAACGGGTTGCTGAAGAGTTGGCTGAACAGATTTTTTTGTTACTTTCAAAAGATCTTTCCAATAAAAACTCTAGATATTAAGCAATATTTTGTCCTGTTTTTTTCCAGTCGTTGAGAAATATTTGCAACCCTTTATCAGTGAGAGGGTGTTTGACCAGTGCTTTTAAGATTGCTGGTGGAACTGTTGCAACGTCAGCACCACTGAGTGCTGCTTCTTTGACATGATTAACGGTGCGGATTGAAGCGGCCAAGATTTGTGTTTCAAAGTTATAGTTATCATAAATTGTGCGAATTTCATGAAGCAGTTCACTTCCATCATTTCCACAATCATCCAGTCTACCAATAAAAGGTGAAACGAATGTTGCGCCTGCTTTGGCAGCAAGTAAGGCTTGATTGGCAGAAAAACAAAGTGTAAGATTTGTTTTTAGTCCTTCTTTTGTGAGGGCTTTACAGGCTTTTAATCCATCGAATGTTAAAGGAAGCTTGATACAAATATTGTCGGCAATCTTTGCTAAAACAGCCGCTTCTTTCATGATGCTCTCAAATTCCGTTGCTGCAACTTCAGCAGAAACAGGTCCGCTAATGAGAGCACAAATTTCTTTTGTAACATCAAGAATATTGCGTCCTGATTTTAGGATAAGAGAGGGATTGGTGGTGACACCATCAACAAGGCTTAAATTCTGTAACTCTTGAATTTCTTCTATATTGGCGCTATCCACAAAAAACTTCATATCTAACCTCTTCTTTTTAGCTTTTATCCTATTTTTTGTTATGCGCTATTGTTGACTGCAAAAGCAAGAGAAAGAATTAATCTCTGTATAAAGAACAAGAATGCTATGATGTTAACCATGTACCCATTTTATATCGTTGCTCTTGATAAGGCATAGGGCTCATTGCGTACCAACATTTTTGCGTATTGGAATCTTTGCGTAGCGGTATTTTTATACTTATGAAAATAAGCTAGCATTATCACACACTTTGCTCATTTCCTATTTGCGATTGCTCTTGATATTTGAGAGAGCATCATAAGATACCTCCTTTTTTCAGGGGGGTACGTTTAACCTCATTTTTGATAGAAGTGAATGGATTTATTTTATCGTAAAACACCATTGAAGAAGGCATGTAAATTTTACATATGAAGTGTTTTTTTATGGTCAATACATTGATTTATTCTGTGTTACCCATTCTTCAACAATACGCTTTTGTGCTACTTGTATTGTTGCTTGATTCTCAATCAAGCTGAAAGATGTAGGCACGTGTTTTCACTTTTTGGCACAAAGCCAAGGTGAATATTGTAACGGTTCCATTTGCAATACTATTCTCCCTGTAATTCAAATCATAGGAGACTCTCTCATTGATAAGGATTTACAAATGTTCCTCGATGAGTTTGAAATGAGAAAAATTCATCGTACTGATGGTTTTTATTACAATAGGTATAATGATGATTATATTTTTATAAATCAGTTTGTTGAAGATAAATTGAGATATGAAGCGGTAAAAAAATAAACGTGTGTGTTGGGAAGAAGTTACACTATGGGATCGCTTTGTTGAAGAGCGCACTGACGATATCATGTTGAATGCTTAATAGTGATGCGCTTTATTTGCACAGAAGAAAGGCGCTAGTTTTTTTGCTATAAAGTTTTTTGTTATAGAGGATGAGATTGGTTCTTTTATTGACACTTTGGTGATGGAATGAGTGTTAAAAAGAATTCTTTTGAGAAAAGTGTTGTGATAGGGGGGATTGAATCCTGTAATGAATTTTATAAGAGTGTTTAAAGATAAGGTTTAGACCTGTTGGTGTTTAAGAGGTCGTAGATTGGTTTAAAAGATGAATTCAAACATGATAGAGGAAAAGATTGTATCCGTATTGGTTCCTCTTCCTGTTGCTCACGCTTATAGTTATAAAGTTCCATCTTCTATGGAGGTGAATGTTGGTTCCTTTGTTCGGGTTCCGGTGATGGGGCGTGAGCTTTGCGGTTTTGTTGTGGATGTTGGAGAGAAGGCAGCAGGTGGGCAAAGGTCTGGTTCGGTGGCACGTGAAAAATTACGCTCTTTGCTTCATGTTTTTGATTGTCCCCCCTTAAAGGCAGAAATGATTACATTTTTGCGTTTTGTTAGTCGCTATACAATGGCGCCTTTTGGTCTTGTGGCGCGATTGGTTTTGTCTGTACCGGCTGCTTTAGAGCCGGAAGCTCAAATGCTGGGTTTGCGATATTGTGGTGGAAATGTAGAACGTCTCACACCAGCGCGATTACGGGTTTTGGAATTGGTGCGTAATGAGAAGATATGGACACGTTCTGGTCTTGCGCATGCGGCTGGAACTTCGGTTTCTGTTGTTGAAGGTTTAAAAGCGCTAGGGGTTTTTGAAGATATTATAGTTCCTGCTCCTGATCTTGTGGCAATGCCTGATCCTGACTTTTGTCCTCCTCAGTTGCAGGGAGCGCAAAATGAAGCAGCAACAATGTTGCGGGAAGGTGTTTTATCTTCTCAGTTTCAAGTTTTTTTGCTTGATGGTGTTACGGGATCAGGAAAGACAGAGGTTTATTTTGAAGCGGTTGCTCAAGCCTTTAAAGAGGGCAAGCAGGTTTTAATTTTATTGCCGGAAATTGCTTTAACACAGCAGTTTTTAGATCGTTTTTATGCACGCTTTGGAGCTGCAGCAGCAGAATGGCATTCTGATTTGACACCACGTCGTAGAGAACGTGTCTGGCGGCAGGTTGCAGAAGGGCGGGTGCGTGTTGTTGCGGGGGCTCGTTCAGCGCTTTTTCTTCCCTTTCATGAGCTTGGCTTGATTGTTGTTGATGAAGAACATGATAGCGCTTATAAACAAGAAGAGCGCATTTTTTACCATGCGCGTGATATGGCTGTTGCTCGGGGATCTTTTGAGCATTTTCCTGTTATTTTATCTTCAGCCACACCGTCGATTGAAAGCCAAGCCAATGTTTTAAAAGGGCGTTATCAAAAGGTGCATTTACCTTCGCGTTTTAAAGAAGTAGCACTTCCACAGTTGCGGGTGGTTGATATGCGCCAAGGAGGGGTGCAAAAGGGGCGCTTTATTTCCTTTGCTCTTGAAAGGGCTTTAAAACAAACGCTTGATAAGGGCGAACAAGCTCTTCTTTTTCTTAATCGTCGTGGTTATGCACCTTTAACTTTATGCCGAATTTGCGGACATCGTTTTCATTGTACTGATTGTTCAAGTTGGTTGGTAGAACATCGTGCGCAAGGGCAATTGAAATGTCATCATTGTGGGTATCATGAACCACTTCCTCAAGCCTGTCCTGAATGTGGGACATTAGATCATCTCGTGGCTTGTGGACCGGGTGTGGAAAGAATTGCAGAAGAAACACAAATGCTTTTTCCTCAAGCGCGATCATTGATTCTTTCAACAGATCTCAAAGGAGGGATTGGGCAATTGCGAAGCGAATTACAAGCCATTGCAAATGGCGATGTGGACATTATTATTGGAACACAGTTGGTCGCTAAAGGACATCATTTTCCCAAGCTCTCTCTGGTTGGCGTTATTGATGCTGATCTTGGTCTTGCCAATGGCGATTTACGCGCAAGTGAACGTACCTATCAGCTGCTTTCTCAAGTTACCGGAAGAGCAGGGCGTGTGGGATTGAAAAGTTTAGGATTATTGCAAACTTATCAACCAGATCATCCTGTCATCAAAGCCCTACTTTCATGTCAGCCAGAAGATTTTTACACACGTGAGATTACAGCGCGTCAGCATTATCATTTGCCTCCCTATGGGCGGCTTGCCTCTTTGATTGTGTCTGCACAACAGCGCCAAGCAGCAGAACATTATGCGCGCGCATTGCGTCAAGCAGCGCCACGGGAAAAAAATATCTCGGTTATGGGACCAGCAGAAGCGCCTTTGGCTTTGGTTCGGGGGCGTTATCGTTTTCGGCTTTTGCTGCAAGGACAGCGCTCCTTTGATATACAAGGGTTTATACGTGCAATGCTTAGTGGTACACCCAAAATGCCCAGTTCTGTTCGGGTTCAAATTGATATTGATCCGCAAAGTTTTTTCTAAAACCAGTCTCGCATAAAGTGAAGGTCTCTTTAGCTTAAGGTGCTTTACTTTGATATTATATATTTCAGAATAAGCATTCAAGCAGCAGAATATGATACATGTGCATTGCATTAAGCAGAGCTACGGGAAAAAATATCTTTGTTATGGAACCAGCAGAAGCGTCTCTATTATTCGAGGACACTATCATTTCGGCTTTTACTCCTTTTTTGTTTTAGGGACAGTATCCTTTTGATAGGCGCATTCTTTTTATAAGGACGGATTATAGGGGCTGAAAATGCTTAGCTGTACACCCAAAATATCCAATTTTATACAGGTTCAAATTGATATTGATCTATGCTTTTTCTAAAATCAGTGCAATATAGTGCCATATAATATAGTGCCATATAAAGTGAAGCTATGTGGACTTAATGAAGGTCGTGTTTTTGATGTTATTTGACCTTAAAACCTTATGAAGCAGCATTCATAAGATGTATTAGTGCTGTACAAGTCGTACTTGCTTTTGTATGTTAGATTAGGGCGAGAATATTGCATATATCTATTTTATTTATCTTTGACGAGAACACAGACTCATTTTGGAGCGTAAAGGTCAAAATGAGCATTCATCGTTGTCGTCCTTATTTATGGCTCTAGAATTTTCAAAAGCGTCCATAATTATAATTTTTATAAATAATAAAATATTGATTTATAGTGATAATATGCCGTTATTCATATTACAATCTCAACTATCGTAGGATTCTCTTATTTTAAATCTGGTTATATTGATCCAACAAAATCATTCGTTTGCATTTTACAGATGGGGGAGTCTGTGTCGAGTGAAACTATATAAGAAAGGACTAAAATACCTCATCATCTCAAGTGTTAAGGGCTGTCGTAAAATTGGGAGATGGCAAAGTATGTGATGGTGCCGGCTTGTTCTTTCATAAGTGTAAAGATGAGGCTGCTCAATGGAGCTACCATTATAGCATTTATGGGCGCTGTCGTGAAATGGATATTATCCATTGCTTCATGCTTTTGTTACTTTTGTTCTCTAATGGGGGCACATTTTTCATGTAAAGCTTCATGTAAAGCTTCATGTAAAGCAGAACGCCCAAAACGGAATATTACAGAACATCTATTGTATTACTGTATTCATATGCTTTTTTAAACAAATGTTTCTCAGCATGCTCGAATTCATTTTACGATGTTTCTCGAGTGTAGAATGTAAAAGCTTTCATGAATGAAAAAACCGCGTTAAGGCTCCCCATTTTTATTTCATAAAGGTATAAAATGGCGCCATTTATTATTTAGCTTTTAGGATTACGAAAGCTCTTGGTACTTGAGAGCGTTTATACGAGGTGTTTTTTCTTTAATCATTTCATTTTTTGTTTGTGATGGAGCAAGGGAGTGATTTTGATAGAAAGATTTGAAATAAGAGAATCTTTCGATGTTTGGGGCTCATCTGGTATGAAAAATGATACATTATCATTATAAATCAATGCATTGTATGCTTAAAGAGTGTGTTTACAAGAAAATATACTTGGTGAATTTTTTTAAAAGGAGTGGGTATTTGAAGAAAAAAGATCAATTTTTTCTTTAATTTTTAGGAGGATATTCATTACTTTTTTTCTTATCAGTTTGCAATAATAGACTTTTTCAGTCGCATTCGCATCTCGTTAAAGGTCTTGTGGTGATAAAGGGAGTGTTTTTTAGAGAAGAAGTGTTTTATTATGGTGGCAAGAGCATTTGAAGCAAAATCAAAGAGAGTGAAAAAATCGCTCAGAGAATGTCAAAAAGAGGCATAAAAAAACTGTGTTGCCATCTTGTATATCTAAAAAAAATTCTTTTCAAAAATATTTTGAATATTTTATTAAAATTTTTAAAAAGCAGCGATTTGTGGTGTTGCGAGTCGGCTATGTCTATGCTAGAAACCAAGAGGTTTTTGTTCTAGGTTTTAAGAAGAAGATTCTTAAGATTGAGAATTTCTGTTTCATTTCATCTGATAACTATCAGAGAGTCGCTCAAGGGAAAGAGGCGGTATTTCGTGTCGGATTCATTTTCTCTCATACCGCTGCCGTTGGTAGATCAACGCTATGCGCAAGCGCTTTTTGATTGCGTTCAAGAAGCTGGAAATGTTGAAAAGGTTGAAAAGGCAGTGGAAGATCTTTTGCTTGTTTTGGAGCAAAATAAAGATTTAAAACGCTTTGTGCTTAGTCCATTCTTTTCAGTTAAAGAGCAAATTAAGGTGATGCAATCTGTTTGTGCAAACATCAAATTTGCTGATAAAAACGCAGGTCAGGTTATTGGTAATTTTTTACGCGTTATTGCAACAAATCGTAGGCTTAGTGCCGTATTTGGTATTTTACATGCTTTTCAGCGTTGTGTTGCACGCGCTCGTAGGCAGGTTACTGCGCAAATTATTTCTGCGCGCCCCTTAAGTTCTCAACAAAGACAAGAGTTGTGTGAGGCTTTGGAAGGTGTCGTTGGAGGAAAAGTTTTGCTACACAGCATTGTGAATCCAACAATTCTTGGTGGATTAATCGTTCGTGTGGGGTCGTCTCAAATTGATACGTCTCTTCTCACAAAATTGTCTTCGCTTAAGCTTGCATTGAAAAAAGAGGTCAGCTGATGGATATTAGACCATCTGAAATTTCAAAAATTCTAAAAGAGCAAATCAAAAACTTTGACCAAAAGGCTGAGGTTTCAGAAATTGGTTGGGTTCTCTCTGTAGGGGATGGTATCGCTCGCGTTTATGGTTTGGATAATGTCCAAGCAGGGGAAATGGTTGCTTTTCCAAACGGTGTGCGCGGTATGGCCCTCAATTTGGAAGTTGATAATGTTGGTGTGGTCATTTTTGGCTCAGATCGCGATATTCGTGAAGGTGATTGTGTAAAGCGGTTAGGCGCTATCGTCGATGTTCCTGTGGGGCCCGCTTTGCTGGGGCGTGTGGTTGATGCGTTGGGAAACCCTATAGATGGGAAGGGTCCCATTAAAGCAACGGAGCGTCGTCGTGTTGATGTTAAGGCTCCTGGAATTATTCCGCGTCAGTCTGTCCATGAACCGATGTCGACCGGATTGAAAGCAATTGACGCACTTATTCCTATTGGACGGGGGCAGCGTGAATTGGTGATTGGTGATCGCCAAACAGGAAAAACAGCAATTTTGCTCGATACATTTTTAAACCAAAAACCTTTTCATGAAAAAGGGGCTGGACGAGAGCAAGACAAAGTTTATTGTATTTATGTGGCTATCGGTCAAAAACGTTCAACGGTGGCACAATTCGTTAAAGTTTTAGAAGAACGTGGAGCGTTGGAATATTCTATTATTGTTGCAGCGACCGCTTCTGATCCAGCACCACTGCAATTTATTGCACCTCTTGCTGGATGTGCTATGGGTGAGTATTTCCGTGATAATGGGCAACATGCTTTGATCGGTTATGATGACTTGTCAAAACAGGCGGTGGCATATCGTCAAATGTCTCTTTTATTGCGTCGTCCTCCAGGTCGTGAGGCTTATCCGGGGGACGTTTTCTATCTGCATTCGCGTCTTTTAGAGCGGGCTGCGAAGTTGAATGCGGAAAATGGATCTGGGTCGTTGACAGCTTTGCCGGTTATTGAAACGCAAGCAAATGATGTTTCTGCCTATATTCCTACAAATGTGATTTCGATTACTGATGGGCAAATTTTTCTAGAGACTAATTTGTTTTATCAAGGAATTCGTCCTGCTGTAAATGTTGGTCTTTCTGTGTCGCGTGTTGGTTCTGCCGCACAAATTAAGGCGATGAAGCAAGTTGCTGGCTCGATTAAAGGTGAATTGGCGCAATATCGTGAAATGGCAGCTTTTGCGCAGTTTGGCTCTGATTTGGATGCGTCAACCCAGCGTCTGTTAAATCGGGGTGCGCGCTTGACAGAGTTGTTGAAGCAGCCACAATTTTCTCCACTCAAAACAGAAGAACAAGTGGTGGTTATTTTCGCGGGTGTGAATGGCTATCTTGATGCTTTGGCGGTTTCTGATGTTGCGCGGTTTGAGCAGGGACTTTTGGTGCTTTTGCGTAGTGATTATCAAGATCTCTTAAAGGCAATTGCTGAGCAAAAGCAAATAACAGACGAGCTGAAAGACAAGTTGATAACTGTTCTTAATACTTATGCGAAAAATTTCTCGTGATGAATTGATGGAATGCTTGAATGGCCTCACTAAAAGATCTTAGAGACCGTATCGCTTCGGTTAAAGCAACACAAAAGATCACCAAAGCTATGCAGATGGTTGCAGCGGCGAGGTTGCATCGTGCTCAAGAGGCAGCGCAGTCTGCGCGTCCTTATGCGAAGAAGATGGCTGATATTTTGACCAGTGTTGCTGCTGATGTAGATGGTGTTGATGCGCCTGCTCTTATGCGTGGTACGGGGCGAGATGATGTGCATCTCTTGGTGGTGTGTACTGCTGAGCGCGGTTTGTGTGGTGCTTTTAATGTGCAAATCGCTCGTCGTGCACGTGAACAGATTAAGGCATTGTTGGCAGCGGGTAAAATAGTGAAAATTATCACTGTTGGCAAAAAAGGTGCGGATATTTTATCGCGTGATTACAAAGGCTTGATAATTGATCATATCGATTTGCATGCTGTAAAGCGCATTGGTTTTGCAGAGGCGGTGATGATTAGTCAACGGATTGTTGATTTATTCAATGAAGGCGCTTTCGATGTCTGTACGCTGTTTTATTCTGAATTTATTTCTGTGATTAATCAGCGTCCAACAGCTTTTGGCTTGATTCCGATGATTGCTCCAAAAGCAGCTGTTGAGGCAATAGATGTTGAGGAGCAAACAGATCATAGCAAAGGTTCACAATCAATTGTCTATGAGTATGAACCTGATGCGGCTTCTCTTTTAGAGGCGCTTGTGCCACGCAATCTTTCGGTGCAAATCTTTCGGGCTTTGCTAGAAAATATTGCTGGGGAGATGGGTGCCAAGATGACAGCTATGGACAATGCATCGCGCAATGCAGGTGAAATGATTAATAAATTGACGGTAGCTTATAATCGTCAACGTCAGGCACAGATTACGACAGAATTGATCGAAATTATTGCGGGCGCTGAAGCGCTTTAAATGGAAAAGGTAAGGATTGATGGTAAAAGCAGTAACCTCAAGCAAAGGAACAGAAAAAGGTGAAAAAAAGAAACCAGCTGCTCGTTCCGGCGTGAAAAAAGCCGCTTCGAAGTCTCAAGTGGATGTAACGGCTTCAGTGGATGTAAAGGCTTCCTCTGCGCCTGCGCGTAGTGCAGCTAAAGATACACCTGTAAAAAAAGATACATCCGCAAAAAAAGAAGAGCGTGCACAAGGCGCTGTTGGTGAGATCAAGCAGGTTATTGGTGCTGTCGTTGATGTGCAATTTGAAGGTGAATTGCCAAATATTCTTAACGCTTTGGAAACAGAGAATTTAGGCAATCGCTTGGTATTAGAAGTTGCGCAGCATTTGGGTGAAAATACCGTGCGTACGATTGCTATGGATACCACTGATGGTTTGATGCGGGGCCAAAAGGTTGTGGATACAGGCACGCAAATTAGCGTTCCTGTAGGAGAAGCAACATTGGGACGTATTATGAATGTGATTGGAGAGCCGGTGGATAATGTGGGACCAATTCCTGCGACCAAAACGCGTTCTATTCACCAAGAGGCACCTGCATATGTTGAGCAATCAACCATTTCAGAAATTCTCGTCACCGGTATTAAAGTTGTGGATTTGTTAGCTCCTTATTCTAAAGGAGGTAAAATTGGCTTGTTTGGTGGCGCTGGTGTTGGAAAAACCGTTCTTATTATGGAGCTTATAAACAATATTGCAAAGGCTCATGGTGGCTATTCTGTATTTGCTGGTGTGGGAGAACGTACACGGGAAGGAAATGATCTTTATTATGAAATGATTGAAAGCCGCGTGAATGTGAATCCAAAAGAGAATAATGGTTCAACGGAAGGGTCGAAGTGTGCCCTTGTTTACGGGCAAATGAATGAACCACCAGGAGCGCGTGCGCGTGTGGCTCTCTCAGGATTGACAATTGCAGAAAGTTTCCGTGATGAAGGACAAGATGTTCTCTTCTTTGTAGATAATATTTTCCGTTTCACGCAAGCTGGTGCTGAAGTGTCAGCGCTTTTAGGGCGTATCCCTTCTGCTGTGGGGTATCAGCCTACCTTGGCAACGGATATGGGGGCTTTGCAAGAACGTATTACCAGTACAAAAACAGGCTCTATTACTTCCGTTCAGGCAATTTATGTTCCTGCCGATGACTTGACGGATCCAGCGCCGGCAACGTCTTTTGCTCATTTGGATGCAACAACTGTTCTTTCGCGCTCTATTGCGGAAAAGGGAATTTATCCGGCGGTTGATCCGCTTGACTCCTTCTCGCGTATGTTGGATCCATTGATTGTAGGAGAAGAGCATTACACTGTTGCTTGTCAAGTGCAAACCATTTTACAACGTTATAGAGCGCTTCAGGATATTATTGCTATTCTTGGAATGGATGAACTTTCTGAAGATGACAAATTGCTGGTGGGACGGGCGCGTAAAATTGAACGTTTCCTTTCGCAACCTTTCCATGTTGCGGAAGCCTTTACTGGTTCGCCAGGGAAACTCGTTCCTTTAGAAGAGACAATCAAAGGCTTTAAAGGTCTTTGTGCTGGCGATTATGATGATTTGCCAGAAGCTGCTTTTTATATGGTTGGTTCGATTGATGAAGCACTTGAAAAAGGAAAGCGTCTCATGGCAGAGGCGTCTTAATAAGAAGCTTCTTGTTCAAGAGAAAACTGTCATGAATATTTTTCGTTAAAAAGGACAAGTCGTTGAAGAAAACAGAGAGTCCTTATATCGGGTATTGTGGAGACTTTTGTGGAAAACAATAGAGAAGAGCATTTTTTATTTGAGCTTGTATCGCCTGAAAAAATTGTGTTTTCAGAGCAGGTAGTGTCTGTTGTTCTTCCTTCAGCTTCAGGTTATTTGACAGTTATGGCGCATCATGCGCCATTGGTAGCAAGCATTGTGTTGGGTAGTGTGCGTGTTCGCACCTCTTTGGGTGAAAAATTGTTTGCTGTATGTGGGGGCGTTGCAAATATCACCTTTTCGGGCTGCTCTTTATTGGTAGAGCACGTTGTGGCTGTAGAGCATCTTTCTTTTGATGTATTGGAACAGCGGATTTTGCAGGTTCAAGCGACATTAGAAGGAGGGACAAGAGATGAGGATAATCACAAAATAGAGGCTTTTTTCCAGCAATTGTCAGCTGATGGTGCTGTGTTGATAGAAGCGTAGCAGCGTATACAGGAAAAAGGTGACATGAGCGGAAAAAAGAGTACGGTTGTGTTTGCTAAAAGGGGCGGAAAACCTTTTCCTCGTCCTGGTCGTGTTTTTGCAGGACCTTTGCCGAAATGTTTTGTTTATATTTTTGCTTCTCTTATTTTGCAATGGGCTTATGGTTTAGGGGCTAATATTGTTCAGTCTAACATTGTCCATCTTACGGGTGATTTTCACGCAACTTTGACCGAGACAACATGGTTGGTAGCGGCCTATATGGCGCCAAATGTGAGTGTAGCGATTATGTTGATCAAAATCCGCTATCAATTTGGGTTGCGTGCTTTTGCTGAATTATCAATCCTTGGTTTCGTTTTGGTTTGCGTGTTGCAACTCTTTGTTACGGATTTGCGTTCTGCATTGATTATTCGCTTTTTTGCTGGGATTGCTGCTGCTCCTTTGGCTTCACTTGCGCTGCTTTATATGATGGAGGCTTTTGCTCCAGCAAAGAAGTTTACTGTTGGTCTTAGTTTGAATTATATGAATGCGGCTTTAGCGGCACCTTTATCGCGTTTGATTTCTCCTGATTTGCTGGAAAATGGTGGTTTTTCTAGTCTTTCCGCTTTGGAAATGGGGTTGGTTCTCATCAGCTTGGTCTGTATCTATACTTTGCCTTTAACGCCTGTTGTCCGCAGTAAGGTTATTCAAAAGTTAGATTGGATAAGTTATGGTTTGATTGCTCTTGGTCTTGGATTAAATGCCGTGATTATGTCTGTTGGCATATTGTATTGGTGGTATGAAGCGCCATGGATTGGTTGGGGGCTTGCACTTGCTATTTTCTCGTTGGCTATTGCTATTATTATTGAGCTTAATAGAGAAAAACCGCTGATTGATTTACGTTGGATTTTCAGTAAAGAAATGGTTCAATCTGTTTTTATTTTATTGATCTTTCATGTTTTTTTGTTGGAACGGTCAAATTTGCCCGTAGGTTTTTTTAATCTTTTTGGTTTGCTTAATCGTGAGATGGCGCCCATGTATCTTGCGGTGACATTGGGTACTCTGTTAGGGGGGGCTGTTTGTGTCTTTTTTTTACGGGCGGGGCGTGAAGATTATTTTTATTTGTTATCTTTAGGTTGTTTGGCGCTGGGAGCTTATTTAGACAGTCGTGTAAACTATTTAACACGTCCGAAAGATATGATGTTGAGCCAAGGGTTGGTGAGTTTTAGTTATGCACTTTTTTTGCCTCCTGCTCTTTTCAAAGGGTTTGTGATTGCTGGTGAGCGAGGACCGCGTTATGTTTTGAGTTTTATTGCGGTTTTTTTGCTAACACAAGTGACAGGGGGATTGATGGGATCGGCTTTTTTTGGCAGCCTACAGTTTTATTTTGCCCATAAAAACTTTGAGTCCTTAACACAAAATATTGTTGTGACTGATCCGCTTATTTCTGGTGAGATGAATACTTTGTTTTCGCCTTCTTATGGTGCTTCTGTTCCCCATGGCTTGAGGAGTGAACAGGGTACTTCTATGTTGATAGAAAAATTTAAGTTAATAGCAAATATTTTTGCTTATGATGACGTTTTTCGGCTTTATTTTTATATTTCAATGATTGTATTCATTATTTTTCTTGTCACAATGGTTGTTAAGTCATGCTCTTTGCGGGCGTTAGAAAAGTAGAATGATGCCCATAGAAGAGGGGTGCAAAAAATGATAAAAGCATTACGGTCAAAAGCTACGATTGTTGCATTCTTGTCAGGTGTTACGGGTGTTTTGCTGATTTTGTGGGCTTGGAGACTTCCTCCTTTTGTGAGTAACATTCAAATAACGGATAATGCTTCCATTAAGGGCAATGTTACTCTGGTTAGTTCACAGATCTCTGGGGTGATTGCACGGATTTATGTGCAAGATTATCAACGTGTTGAAAAAGGAATGCTGCTCTTTGAGCTTGATGATTCTCTTCTTCGTCAGCAGCTTGCACGGGCACAGGCTGTTCTCGATTCAAAAAATGCAAAACTGGCAAGTATTGAATTGCAAGCTCAGATTTTACAGGGAGAAGTTAATGCTGCAGAAGCAGAATTAACGCGTTCACGAGCATTCTCTAATGTTGTTCCTGATAGTAAAAAGTTAGGCTTTGGTGATGCTGCAATTTCTGTTTCTCGCCCTCTTTCACAACTCTTGGCAGCCCTAGAAACAAAACGACAATTGCAAAAACAATTAAATCTTGAACGGCAAAGTTTACAGTCAGAAGTTTCGGGAGCAAAGGTGAGTGTTGAGTTGGCAAAACTTAATCTTGATCATACGAAGATTTTATCTCCTAGAACAGGCTATATTGGATTGGTTGGCGCTAAGGTAGGGCAATATGTTATGCCGGGTACGCAATTGGTTTCTGTTATTTCTGATGATATTTGGATTATTGCTAATTATAAGGAAACGCAACTTTCTCAGATGCGTGTGGGACAACCGGTTGTTTTTTCTGTTGATGCATTGAACAACAAAAAGTTAACGGGGCGTGTGGTTCGTTTTGCTCCGGCGACAGGTTCAGAGTTTTCATTGTTAAAAACAGATACGACAATTGGTAATTTTATCAAAATTGCGCAACGTATTTCAGTACGGATTTCTTTAGATCCTGGGCAGGAGGGGATTGAAAAGCTCATTCCTGGGATGTCTGTGGTTACGTATGTGGATACTTCGCAGCGGGTCGATTCTGGAGGATAAATTTTGGGTTTTTTCAGTTTAATTCTTGTGTCATTTACTTATAGCAAATGGGTATTCACATTGGAAGATTTCGTTTGGTTTTTTATAATACATCTTTTAAAGCTCTTAGGCTCCTTAATCTTCTATATCATGATGTAAAATAATGTTCCTTAAAATATTAAAGCGCATGCATCTTTACTGACTTCCATTTCTTTTGAAATAACTCGGTAGGGGGGATAGATGCAATGTTGAAAACTTTTCTTATAGTTTCTCACAACACTGTCCTTTGAGATGTGGTGCTACCGCGTGTTTTGAGGATAGGGGTAAGGAGACTGCCAGATAGAAAATTGGATAATAGATTGGTGGAATGGATGGAAAACTTATCTTTTGGAGGAAAGCGTAAAGTTAGGGGGAAAGATGTAAAGTTTATATTTTGTAAACTATAAAAAATGCCCGCTTTGAGTCGGGCATTAAAAGGGAAGGTTGTTGGTTGTGTTGTTAATTTTTACGGATCAGCAAGAAGCTTACTAAAACGACTCCTGCTGTTAGTGCGAGGGTTTTTTTAGGATTTTCTTTCGCTTTTTTCTTTAATTCTGCAGCATGTTCGTTGAGGTGATAAAGCGCGTGACGGACTTTTTGTTTCCATGTATCAAACAGCTCAGAAATGTTTTCAAAGTTATCATTTTGAGAACTCCAATGATTTACGGGGACCAGCTCTCTTTTTAATTGTGCTATACGTTTTTTAATTTTAGCATTTTTTCTATGGGGTGAAAATAGACACATTTATTGACTCCTTCATGTGTTAAATTGTTGCGTGACAGTTGGAATTGTGTTTGGGGTTTTGCTATAACGGCTTGAAAATTGAAAGGTTGCATTGATAATGCCGCGCGTGGGTGAGATGAGAATTAAGAGTTTGGTTTTAATGAGGCATTTCTTAATGTGCTCGAGTTCATTTCGTGATGGTGTTTGTTAAGGATTTAAGGTAAAAATTTTTACAAAATGGTGTAAAATTCATTCTATCATCTTTATTTTATAAAGATGTAAGTCGGTGTCTTCATTTTTTTGTTTGTTTAAAGTGTTGGGATAGCTTTTGGCACTTGAAATAGTTTATAAGGAATTTTTATCTACTTGTTCTTTTGTGGCTTTAGGGAGTGGTATTGATTCAATTAAGAAGATTTAAAATGAGAAAATCTTACGATATTTGGGGTTGCCATTCAAATTTGTAAAAAATTGATTATTATAAATCAATGTGTTGGATTAATTGGGCGGTGTCTTTCATGCATTTTTAAAAATTGCGCTTTGATAGGTGTTATCTGTTGTGTTGTAAAGCACTGTTTTGCGATGACGTGGATGTGCGGTATAGGCATGCAACTTAAAAATACAGTATTGTCTCTATTTGGTTTCAGTTTCTTTTTGAATCAACCAAGTGTAGAAGTATAAACTTGAACAGAAGTAGTAGAACTTATCCGGTGCGTCTATAGGATGAATCGCACCTATGAGTTGAATTGCATCAGTGGTTAGTAGGTGGAACCTTTTGAGAGTAATCTGTTAAGATTGGGGGGCGGTGTAATTTTCGTCCTTTGAAGCGTGGAGGAAGTCAATGTAAATGATGATTGATAGCGCAGGTTTTAAAAATTTGAGGACTTGATGAGTACGACCTATTTTTTATCTAAACCACTTGAGCGTCGTCGATCTGTTGGTGTTGCTGTTGGTGATGTGATCATTGGGGGGCAGAGCCCGATAGTTGTACAGTCAATGACCAATACGGATACAGCTGATGTTGATGCAACTGTTGCTCAAGTGGCTGCTCTTTGGCAAGCTGGTTCACAATTGGTTCGGATTACTGTTGATCGTGATGAAGCGGCGGCAGCTGTACCAAAAATACGGGAGCGATTGGAGAGGTTAGGATTTTTTGTACCCTTGGTTGGGGATTTTCATTATATTGGACATAAGCTTTTATCTGATCATCCTGCGTGTGCTGAGGCGCTTGCAAAATATCGCATCAATCCTGGAAATGTTGGTTTTGGCGCAAAAAAAGATCGTCAATTTGCAGAAATTATAGAGATTGCTTGTCGGTATCATAAACCTATTCGCATTGGCGTGAATTGGGGCTCTCTTGATAATGCATTGTTAACACGGCTTATGAATGAAAATGCACAGCAAGAAAATCCTTTATCGGTTGCTGAAGTGATGCGGGAAACTGTTGTGCAGTCTGCTCTGCAATCGGCTCTTTGCGCTGAAGAGATGGGGTTGGGACGTGATAAAATTATTCTCTCTGCTAAAGTGAGTGATGTCCAAGATCTTATTGCTGTTTATACCACCTTGGCGGCGCGTTGTGATTATGCTCTTCATTTGGGATTAACGGAAGCTGGGATGGGAACAAAGGGCGTTGTTGCTTCTTCGGTGGCTTTGGGCATTTTATTACAACAAGGGATTGGCGATACAATACGAATTTCCTTAACACCAAAACCTGGTGGTGATCGGACACGAGAAGTAAAGGTGGGGCAAGAACTTTTGCAAGTAATGGGTTTTCGGCAATTTTTGCCTGTGGTTGCGGCTTGTCCTGGTTGTGGGCGCACAACCTCAACGGTCTTTCAACAATTGGCGCAAAAAATTGAAGCAGATTTATACAAAAATATGCCTGTTTGGCGTGAAAAATACCCTGGCGTTGAAAGTTTGAAGGTTGCCGTGATGGGATGTATCGTCAATGGACCGGGGGAGTCAAAACATGCAGATATTGGAATCTCTTTGCCTGGAGTGGGGGAAAGTCCTGCGGCACCTGTTTTTATTGATGGACAAAAGGTAAAAACTTTGCGGGGTGATCACATTGCTGAAGAATTTGAAGCGCTTTTGAGTGATTATATTCATACACGCTTTGGACAGGGTTGAAATAAATTCTTGGAGTGCATTTTTTCTTCATTAAAGGCTGTGTTTTTGCTTGTAAATCAATATTCAGTCCTCATTGTGGTTGCATGTTGAGAACAAGATGATCGTTCATAAATTGAGGCGCTTCTTCATTGTTTTCAAGTATTTCTCTTTGATAATACTGTCTTCAAACAGATCCAATAGAAAACTAAACGTGACATTATTTCCAGCAATTTTCAGAATATCAAATTGATAGGATTGGAGTTCTATATAGCGGCTATTGCCATATTTGTTATAAAATTTAAGCTTTTATCTTTATATAAAAGGATGTATTGACACCTTTCGTGGTGTTATTGGGGAATAGATGACAAATATATTAGCGTTTGGATTTTTATTTAACGGTATAAGAATTTTAACAGGTGCCTTTATTGTATTTTATATGCTTGAAAAAGGGCTAACTCTTATTGATATCGGGATCATTAAGTCGTTTCAGGCTTTTATTATGATGGTTACAGATATTCCTCTGGGATATTTTGCCGATAGAAAAAGTTATAAAATATCTATCGTTTTGGCAGCGGCTTTTGCTGCTACATGGCTATGTCTCATGGGATTTTCTACAAGCTTTTATGGTTTTCTTTTGGCAGAATCTTTTAATGCCTTATCGCTGACATTGATTGCTGGCGCCTATAATGCTTTACTTGTTCAATATGCAAAAGCAAAATTGACATCGACTAAAAAAGTGCTTGGTTCTAGCTCTCAATATAATTACATCGGCATGTTTATATTCAGTTTAATCGGCGCATATTTTGCTGATTATTCTAGCCAATATATATGGTATATCGCGGCGTTTTTAATGTTGATGACAACACTATTTGGTTTGTTTTTTCTTGATGACCTGAAAGGAGAAAAACAACCAAATAAAGCGAATTCTCTCATTTATGATGCTAAAGAGATGTTGTCTATTTTTATTAAAGTTCCTTATATCTCTTTATGCTTTTATTTTTCACTGATCTTTTTCAATATATTCTCGCAGTATTGGCAGTGGATATTTAAAGATCATAATATTAATGTCACTTATTTTGATCTTGGTGTGACATTTTCACTGATATTGCTCTCTCAGCTCTTGGCTAGTTTTCTCTTTACAAAACTAAGTGAAAGAGTGAATTTTATTTTACTACTGTTTCTTTCGGCTTCACTGATTTTTACAATGGTTTTCTTTGAGCCAAGAAAAGAAATTGCTGTTATTTTAGTCTGTATGATTTTTTACTTAATTAAGTATACATATCTTCGTGTAGAAGTTATTTTGCACGATAGTATTAGTGATCATTTCAGGGCTACATATGAATCTTTTTTGTCAACCGTTGGGAGATTTAGCTTATTGGTATTTTTTTACATGAGTGCGTATATGGTCAATATATTTGGCTTTTTCTCACTCGTTTATATTTTGGGTATTTATTTATTGGTTTATCTGTTGGCAATGTTTTTTTTGGAAGGAGCCCTAAAGAAATCTCAGTGAAAATAGTAACGTATTATCACGTGTGTTTCATGCAGTGCTATAGTGGGGCTAGGCTTTTATTTATTAAGGCGCATCATTGTTTTGCATGTTGAATGAGAAAGCTGAATAGTGTCAGTTACTCTCATTTAAAATCTATGTATGTTGAAGCAATCAAAGTCATCTGCTTGTACGTTATAAGTGGGCATGGCATAACAATCATTAAAAAGGAAATAAAAATGCTTCTCATGAATATTGTGCCAAGAGTTGCTGACAAGGTTGGACGCTGATAAAGAAAATGATTGTGCCGGATTATATGCTTATTAAGGAATGGTGATTGCGCATTATTTCACATTTTCTTTTTTCATTCTTTAATGGAAGGCACTTTTCATGCAAAATAGGATACCCAGAATACACTTGTGTTATAAATTCACGCGGCTTGTTTTAATGAAATTCCTCTCAAGATTTGTCGCATCCATTTCATGATAAGGACTATAATGGAGATTAATGGTAACGTTTCTTTGAAAAGTCTATTATGCATTTAACAAAGATGACGATTTACACTACGTGCAATAGCGTGGATGAAGTTTAATTTTTGCGTAGTGCACTAAAGTGTGCTGCTTGTTGGAGCGGGAGTGCTTTAGCGCCAAAAGGATGTAAGAATGCTTCTGCTTTACTGATGAGTGTATCTCGCTTTTTTTGGGTTTCTTCAATGCCGTAAAGATGAACAAAGGTCGCTTTTTGTGCCGTTTCATCTTTCCCAGCCGTTTTTCCTAGGGTTTGCGTGTTGGCGGTGACATCAAGAAGGTCATCGGTTAATTGAAAGGCTAAACCAAGATAGGTACCAAAATCAGTAAGCTTTTCGGTTAATTCTTTGGACGCATTGCCAATGATGGCGCCTGCTTGGCAAGCAAAGCTTATCAGGGCTGCTGTTTTCATGTGTTGTAGAGTGGTGATGTCAGTACTTTCTTGCGGTCTTTTTTCAGCTTCAAGGTCCAGCATTTGTCCACCTAACATACCGCCAAGTCCTGCCGATTGTGCAAGAGACGTGATCAGTTTGATTCTAATGTCTGTCGATAGAGTACTGGCTTTATGGGCAATGATTTCAAAGGCAAATGTTAAGAGGGCATTGCCTGCTAGAATTGCTGTTGCTTCATCAAATGCTATATGGACGGTGGGTTTTCCACGCCGGAGTATATCGTTATCCATAGCGGGAAGATCATCATGAATGAGCGAATAACAATGGATACATTCTAAGGCACATGCAACATCAAGAGAATGTTCTACAGGAACATCAAAAAGTGCAGCACTTTGAATCACAAGAAAAGGACGCAGGCGTTTTCCACCGTTCAGCACACCATAGCGCATGGCTTTGATTAAGTTTTTAGGGCGTGAAATTTCACCATTTTGGATTTGATCACTTAACAGGGTATCAAGCCGCTTTTCAACGGTGTATCCATGTTTTGCAAGAAGGGTGGTAAATTCGTGCATTCTTGCTTCCTTTGTTTTTACAAAAATGAAATTATGAAGTTTAAAAAGAAAGGTTGTCGCTTTTTCTTTTTTTCATAAATTGGCGTCGTTTTTTATTAAAAATCAACTTCTCTTTTTATCCATATCTCTATTGTATGCGCAAATCCCTTTTTAAACTAAATAAAAATTGAATGAAGGTCTTATAAAAAAGATTTCATTGGTGTATAAAATTCTCAAATTTTGCGGTGTTTTGGATATTCATTTGATCATTTTGACACCATTTTTGATGAAAAGAAGGTCATTTTGGTAAGAGGAGAAGCATTTTGACATTGCCTCTTCTTTTTTATCAGTGTATAACATCTTCAAATTTTATGGTGTTTTTAAATGAAGCATTGTCATTTTTGACATTGCTTTTTCTGTTTTAATGGATTTGGAGTGTCTTTTTATGGCTGTACCTAAACGAAAAACCTCTCCAGCGAAGAGGGGCATGCGCCGTTCGGCTGATGCTCTGAAGGCGCCGACTTATATCGAAGATAAAAATTCTGGTGAATTACGTCGTCCTCATCACATTGATTTGAAAACGGGAATGTATCGCGGGCGTTCCGTTTTAGTGGTTAAAGACTGAGCGTTTTATCTCTTTTCCAGTAGTAAGCTTCTTTTGATTCATGAGTGAATGCACGTTTGTGGCGTGCATTTTCGCTTTAAGATGAATGTTGAGGTGTCTTTGTATCGCTCTCATCACATTGATTTGAAAACGGGAATGTATCGCGGTCGTTCCGTTTTAGTGGTTAAAACTTTAGCGTTTTATCTCTTTTCCAGTAGTAAGCTTTCTTTGATTGATGAGTGAGTGCACGCTTTGGGCGTGCATTTTCGCTTTAATGTGGGTGTTGAGGTGCCCTTACGTCCTCCTCATCACATTGATTTGAAAACGGGAATGTATCGCGGGCGTTCCGTTTTAGTGGTTAAAACTTTAGCGTTTTATCTCTTTTCCAGTAGTAAGCTTTCTTTGATTGATGAGTGAGTGCACGCTTTGGGCGTGCATTTTCGCTTTAATGTGGGTGTTGAGGTGCCCTTACGTCCTCCTCATCACATTGATGTGGGAAAGGGAATGTATCGCGGGCATTCCGTTTTAGTGGTTAAAACTTTAGCGTTTTATCTCTTTTCCAGTATTAAGTTTCCTTTGATTCATGGGTGAATGCATTTGGTAAGATGTGTTTTTCGCTTTTTCTTGAGAGGATATAAAGGATTGCTTGTGTCAGTGTCTTTTATGATGACTTCGTTAAGAGCTGGAATATTGATATAAGTTAGCTCAGTAATGGAAGCATTTTGTATCGCACTTAATTTTTATTGACTGTAGAGGGAATCCTATTAGACCGTAAAATATCGTCGTTTAAGGCGGTTGTCCCATGTAAGGCTTTAAGCATACCGGTGTTTTTTATGAGAATATTTAAGGCAATGGTTTGTCTATAGGCTTATATTGTGACATGTGATTCTCAGTAAAAAAATAGAGATTTACATCACATTGATTTATAAAGATCATTCGTTTTTTTTACGCCTTTAATGAAAGGTCTATCGTAGGATTCTTTCATTTTGAATCAATGACAATGACTTGCTTTTCGCTCACAAGTGGGGCTGGCATGTGGGTAAAAACTCTATAAGAAAGGAAAAAATGTCTATAATGAATATTTTCAAATGTAAGGATTGTTGTAACATTGGGGGTTAAGTGTATGATGATGCCAGCGTGTTTTCTTATAAGCAGAAAAGAGAAAACCGTTACAAGACAAAAGGTGTACACATTCAATACTCTTTAGTGCTTTTGATGATAAAGACATATGAGACTTTTCTGTGAATATCACGCTTTCTTTTCATATTTTTGTGAATATAAGGGATTTGTTACGAACAGCTTGTAAAATAAGTAAACTTAAAATCAGATGTTTTATGTATGGGGTTGAGCAAAGTATTTTATCAAAGCTAATATGATTCTCCAGTTCATAGCTGGTTTATAAATGGTTTTATGGTGTTACTTACCTAAGTTTGTGATTTTTTTGTTATCTGTTCATCAATATCTAATCTTTAGCGGTCTGTTTAAAACAGAGGTTCAGACTTTTAAGAGTTCTATGAATCATTTTAGATTTTGTATGTCCGATTGGGGTAAGAATATTGCGTACATCTCGTAATCTCTGAAATGAGAATATAACCTCATTTTGGAAAAATATGAAGTTGCAAGGGATAATACCAACGCTCGTTTGTATTGTTATTTTTTAAGTTAACTTTACAGCTTTCAAAAATATTTGGAATGCCTTTTATAGAATGGAGATGATGGTTTATTTCATGCTTTTGTTTATCGCGTTCTTTAATGGGGGAATGCTTCTCATGCAAAATAGAGCGCCCAAGACAAAATATATTTATGCTGTACCGTTACGCGTTTTTGAAAAAGAATATTTTCAATATTTGTTGCATCCATTTATGACGGCGTTTTTGAATGTTCTAATGGTTTTGTAGAAGGGCAAAAGGTAAAGTCTCGGTGCAGTGTATAAACGGCACTATGATCTTTACGCTTAATAAAAAAGCAAGCCCGCACCCTTACACATCTTACCAGATTCCAATGTTGGTATATCCTTTGGCACTTGAGACACTTCTCGCTCTTTTTGTATAGTTTTTACCCACAGATCAGCCCCGCTTGTGATTGACAAGCAAGTGATTTTGATTGATTCAACATGAGAGAAATTTGAAATGAGAAATCTTACGATATTCAAGATTCTAATTTAATATGAATAATGCTAGATTATGATGATTAATCAATTTTTTATCTATGAAGCAAGAAAATGAGGAGGAGGGATTTGTCGAAAAGTTAGATTGTTTATAGATTGGCGCTGGTTAAGAAATTTTGTCCTTAAGGGCAGAGAGGATATTAAAAAAATAAAACCAGCGAAAAGCTGGTTTTATCAAAATATCTCATTATGATGAAAGAGTGTGTTATGCAGCGTAGACAGCTTTACTGTTTTCATCTGTTTCTTCTCTCTCAGTTTTAAATTCGCATTTTGGCTTGTTGGAGAGATGCATCTCTATGAGATTGATAGCTTCTGTTTCAGAAAGACTATTAATAACTGCAATTTCGCGGGCCATTCTTTCAAGAGCAGCTGTATAAAGTTGGCGCTCAGAGTAAGATTGTTCAGGCTGTAGATTAGAGCGAAAAAGATCACGGACCACTTCGGCGATACAAATAAGATCTCCTGAGTTGATTTTAGCATCATATTCTTGCGCACGACGTGACCACATGGTTCGTTTAACGCGTGCTTTTCCACGTAAAACTTTTAAGGCGCGTTCGACAGAGTCACTAGCAGATAATTTACGCATTCCAACGGAAAGGGCTTTTGCAATGGGGACTTTGACATCCATCTTATCTTTCGCGAAATGAATGACAAAAAGTTTTAATTTATGTCCTGCAACTTCTTGATCTTCAATCGCTATAATTTGTCCTACTCCATGCGTAGGGTAGACGATATATTCAGAGGTTGCAAATTCTTTGGTCTTGGAAGACGCTCCATGTTGGGATGCCATATTTTAGTTTACTCCCTTATGATCAACAAATGTATCGGAAAACAGGTTATAAACCTGAGGGTTGAGTTTTCTTTAACCAAGTATATTGTACCAATTAAGTGAGCATAAAAGCCGAGTACTTTTAAATCCAAAAAAAATACACCGCTTTACTATAAAAAGCAAAGAAAAATACTTAGAAAGATGATCATGTTAAAATAACACTAACATCAAACTTCCAAAGAATCAATCATTTCGCTTAAGGATTTTTTTATTTTTAAAAGGGAAGTCTTTCAATTGTTGAAGGAGGAGGGTTCGCACTGTATCATTAGTCTTCGCCGCTTCCTGGATTTTCTGAAAAATACTTTTCTAATTTATTTGGAACGCCATCCATTTCTTTTGCTTGAGGAAGAGGATCTTTTTGGGTGGTTATATTAGGCCATTTGTTTGCATAATGAAGATTAAGTTCTAACCACTTTTCTAATCCTGGTTCTGTATCAGGTAAAATTGCTTCTGCTGGGCATTCTGGCACACAAACACCACAATCGATGCATTCGTCGGGGTGAATAACAAGCATGTTTTCCCCTTCGTAAAAACAATCAACAGGGCAGACTTCAACGCAATCCGTATATTTGCAGTGAATGCAGTTGTCGGTTACTACGTGGGTCAAGATCAAACTCCATTTGTTACTTTAATTCTCTTTAGAGGAAAGTGTATGCGTGTTTTTATGATTGGTGAGTTGATCGCGTAGTATAGCTAGTTTCGCAAAAGGTGAATCAGGATTAAAGCGCTTTTCTTTTTGAAAAGGCTTATGATTTGCATGTTTGCCTTGGGATTTGTGGAACTTATGAGAGCGTTTTGTTTGTGATGGAGCTTCTTGAGGGGAATTTTCATTTGTGTGTTCCGCTTTTTTTACAGCGCTCTTCGATTTATTTTGCCACTTATTTCCTAATTTATCACGTTTTTTTTGTGCGTGGTGGTGAAATTGATGTCTATAATGCCATAGTAAAATAACTTTATCTTCTTGTGTAGGGAGAGGGGGGGGGGCAAAATTCCCAACAGGTTCAGCTGCCGGTAAATGATTGGTTTTATGGGGATATTTTTCAATACCAGAGGATAAAGTATTTGGGTATGAGGTATTTTTTTCTTCTCGTGTTGTTTCTGAATCGCTTATTGTTTTCCATTGACTGCCAACGCATTCTGCTGCAGGAACATCTTGCATTGTTCCATTGACAGAGGAAGAGGCTTGGTGTGCAAGGAGATTTTGTTCAAAAACAGTATTGCTTATGCTGTACGATTGATAACCAAGTCCTTTGAGGATTTCTTCCATATCGTTTCCATTGGCCCCAAGAATGGACATCATGGTTGGTGTAACAAAAAAACTTTTGCCATCATAGGCGCCATCGGGTTTGGGATCATTTCCTTGTTTCCAATGAAGTGCGGGGCGGATGAGATTGGCGAGACGTTCTAAAATATCAATCCTTACAGCACGTTGTCCTAAGATTCGGTAGCCTGCTAATTGATAAAATTGGCGGTTATAGGTAGGGTCAACAATCAAAGAGGTTCGACCAGCAGATAATGCTGACAAAATTTCACCCACACCAGTTTGATCTTGTTCCGCATTTTGAAGATTCCACAGGAGAGTAATGGCTTGAACCGGAGCAGGTTTAAGCATTCCGGCAACATAGATGTGAAAAGCGCCAAAACGTACGCCTAGACGCCGAAGCACGGCACGTGATTCTTGCGCAAGTTCTTTGACAATGTCTAAGACTTCGCGGCGTGGTAAAATCCCTAAAGAGTTAAAAAGTTGTAAAGCAAGACTGTTTGTTGAATCCGTTAAACTATCAGCATTACGCAAATCAAACAGGGGTTTTAAAGTCGTTTCAAAATGAAAGGTGACAAAGCGTTCTAATCGCTTCACAACGTTATTGCGGGATTCTCCAGTGAGTTGTTCATCTGCTAAAACAATCAGTTTTGGTTTGAAAAAATCTTCTGTTGCTACAAGCTGTCCTACGGGTTGACCAATCCAGCGCACAATTCCATCAGAACTGAGGGTAAAATCTCCATTTGCACAAGCACAAAAACGTGTTGCGCGTTTGGAAAAAGCAAGAATCAAATTTTCATTCTCTGTTGAAATTTGCTTCTCAGCTATTTGATCGCTACTGTTTTTGTTGGCATAAAAACGAAAACCTTCAAATTTACCCCTTCCGTGTTTTTCAATGAGAATATCATCTTGAAGAATTTCATCCTGTTGAACAATCTTGCTATCCATGATCATTTTCTTTCTCAGTGCGAAATTGGTCAAAAGCTTTTTGCGACAATTTCATAATGCTTCTCTTTCTTTAACACGTTTGTTGCGTTTGCTTCAATCACTCTTGTCGTTTTTTGCTGTTTCTTTTTGCGTCTTTAAAACTTGGATGATTCTTTTTTTTTATTCAGTTTTCATTCAGTTTTGATGCTTTATATTTGCAAATTACACTTATTGGTTGTATTGTAAGGATGAAAGCATAAATAAATTCTTCAATTTAAAAGGAAACAGAACCGGTTATCAAAAAACAGCTTTTGTTTTACATGATCATTTTATTTTTTTTGTTGTTTTGTCATGAAAAGTGAAGAGAAAGTTTTTTCAAATATTTCATAGGCTAAAAGGCATATTGTAAAGGCATTTTGCAGGTGAAATTGTGTCTTATGACAAGAATTTTTACCATGACAGTAAAAAAAAACAATTGCGATTATAAAAATACACGTTAAAGTAGTGGGTACAGAAGTTAACAACTTTTGCGTTCTTTTTAAGCAAAGAACAATGATGTCGTTGCCAAATCAATTTTGATAATTTTAATCGCAAGGGGTTATTATGGGTAATCTTTCAAATGCTGTTTATAAAAGCAGCAAAAATTATAGCGATGCAGACAAAAGCTTAGGACGTAATATGATGCGTTCTGCTATGCAAGCGCCTTATCTTGAACGGCAAAAAGAGCATGATTTGGCTCTGCGGTGGAAAGACAAACGTGATGATGATGCCATGCATCAAATTGCAGCAGCTCATATGCGTTTAGTGATTGCTATTGCTAACCGCTTTAAACGTTTCAAAATGCCATTGGGGGATTTGGTACAAGAAGGGTATGTGGGACTATTGGAAGCAGCTGCACGTTTTGAACCTGATCGGGAAGTGCGTTTTTCAACGTATGCAACGTGGTGGATACGCGCTTCTATTCAAGATTATATTTTGCGAAATTGGTCAATTGTTCGAGGGGGAACGAGTTCTTCGCAAAAAGCACTTTTCTTTAATCTTCGGCGGTTGCGTGCAAAACTGATACAAGATGATAGTGCTTTGTCAAAACAGGATATCTTTCGCACAATCGCTGAAAAGCTTGGCGTTTCCGTGCGCGATGTTGAAACGATGGATTTTCGTTTTTCCAGTTCTGATAATTCCTTGAGTGTTTCTGTTTCTGAGAACAGTGATAATCCCATTGCTAAGATGGATGTTTTGGTGGATGATAGTCCTCTTCCTGATGCTTTAATTGAGCAAGTCATTGATGGTCAAAGGCGTACACAATGGCTTTACGATGCGTTGCAAATTCTCAATGAACGGGAGTTGGAAATTATTCGCTTTCGTCGCTTAAATGAAGAGGGTGCGACTCTTGAAGTTTTGGGTGAAAAGTTAGGAATCTCGAAAGAGCGCGTGCGTCAAATTGAAGCTAGGGCTTTGCAAAAGTTGCGTTCTGCTCTTCTTACGGTTCATTCAGAAGACGCTTACGATATATAAGCAGTGAAAAAGGCTTTGGGGGGGGATGGAGGAAAGAGAACGTATAAGTGGGGGCATATGAGGATACGATGAAGTCAGTTTTAGGGGATGTCCAGATTTGTTTAGGAATATGCCTCCTTGGGGATGCTTTTGGTGCTATTGATGAACAGAGGAAGATTGGGGGTGATGTTGGTTGGTAGGAAATATGTATCAAACGGAGACCTTATAAAAGCATGATGAAGTTGGATTTTAAAGTGTTTCTCTTTATTTTCGAATATGCTTTAAGGGGGAGGACATGATACAGATAGAAAAGAATCAAAGCTGTAGAAGATGAGAAAAAGGCTTATTCTGTAATAATTTTCACTTTTGTACCTGCGGGTAAAGTTTGTGTTGGTGAGAGGGCGTTGAGGATGCGAAAGAGTTTTTCTTTATCTGGTGTGTGTTGCATTTTATTGGCTAGGTTTGCAACGTTTTCTCCTTGTTTAACGCGGACAACACGGATTTTTAAGGGCTTCAGTTTTTTTAATTGTGAAGATGAAAGAGAATGAAAGCTTTGTAGCGTTTTTTGGGCAACCTCTACAAAATTTTGAGAATTATGTGGGGCGGCTGTCAGAAAACGAAAGATGTGGTTGTTGAATGGAATGACAACTACATCAAATTGCCATTGCTCATTGGTAGCATGGGCTCGTGCTCCAAGTAAACTTTGGCTTTGGAATCCTTGACGCGTAAATTCTTGATGGGGGAGCCCCTGAATTGTGATGGGGCGGATAGATGATTGGTCTAGCCCGATAATCCAGCCGCTTTTCAAATAATCACTCGCAGATATTCCAGTAGGATGCGGAATAGCATCAAAACGAATCGCAATTTTATCTGGTCCACTGGCCCAAACAGTGTGTGCTGAATGTTCTATTGTAAAATTATTTGGAACAGAAAAAGCTATGCGCAACTGTGGGTGAATAAATTGGTTACCTCGTACAAAACCTGTATAAAACCCTCCTCCAAAAATCATGCCATCAATGCTTTTGAGAAAAGAATCGCGATCGGTTGTTTTACTATTCCCTTTACTGATTTTACGCGCCTTTTCTATCGCAAGCCGAATGCGTTGAGGGGTGGTTGGGTGAGAAGCTAGAAAATCTAGAGAAGCATTTTGAGTGCCGGAGATATTACGCAAAGCACTATAGGCTTCCATTGTTTGAAGAAAGCGCGGTGAAGCAAATGGATCATATCCTGCTTGTTGGAGCATTTCAAGTGCAAGGGAATCAGCTTCCAGCTCTTGATTGCGGGAAAATTGCGCGAGTTGTTGCTTGTTTTGCACAGGGTTATGAAGTTTTTTGCCAATAGAAGAAAGAAGATGTGAAGATATGTGATTTGCCATCTTTAATTGGGCTTCTTTTTGCAGGCGTAAAATGCCATGATTGGCTCTAATATGTGCTATCTCATGGGCTAAAATGGCTGCAACTTCTGAAGAATCATTGGCTAATGCCAGCATACCACGAGTGATGTAGATTGCGCCATTGGGGAGCGCAAATGCGTTAATACTTTCTGAGTTTAAAATTGTTACAGAATAGTTTTGATGAGAACTATGGGATGCAACTGTCAGTTTACGGACAATCTTTGCTAAAAGGTGTTCAAGTTTTGCATTATAATAAGCGCCGCCATACATTTGCAAAATACGCGGGTGTTGCAAAGCGCTTAATGTGACATAGATATTGTGATTGTTGGTACGTTTGATTGTTTTAGAAGAAGTGGAAGAAAGCTTATCATTTTGAGAGAGGGGCGTATGACAAGCCGAAAGGAGAAACGTTAAACTTATGAGAGTGGCTTTATACAGGCACGAGTGAAAAAGAAAATTGCGTTGAAAAATGGGGTGCGTTGGACCATGGTGCACATTATTTCTGCGGAGTAATTTGGCAAATTGCATTTGTATCTTTTGTATCTTTGTATCGTATGTTTCTTTAAGAAAGACATTAGGGATAAGGATTCGTTGGGCTATATCACGCTTTTTGTTTATAAAAAATGACTCTCACTTATAAAAGGATGCGCTGTAAAGGAAATTTTGTGAAAGGCAAAGTATGGCATGACAACATTTACGATATTATTAAATGGAGATGTTCATATCACTGATCGTTTGCTTAATCAAATTCAAAACAGTCGGGTGATTGCTGCTGATGGTGGTATGCGTCATGCGGCAGCGCTTAATGTGTCGCCTGAGTTGTGGTTAGGCGATTTTGATTCGTCAGATGAGAATTTAATACGCAAATATAGTCATGTTCCGCGTGAAGTTTTTCCCTCTGATAAAGATATGACAGATAGTGCTCTGGCTTGTGAAAGAGCGCTGCAAAATGGCGCTAAAAAGCTTATTTTGTGCGGTGCTTTGGGAGGTGAGCGAAGTGATCATAGCCTTTCTCATATGACGCAAGCGTTAATGATGGCTGAAAGGGGCATTTCAGTGTTGTTGACAAGCGGTTTGGAAGAAGGCTGGCCGGTTTTGTCAAAACCCTGTTCGTATGATTTGCCTAAGGGATGTTTGTTTAGTATTATCGGTTTTTCTGATTTAAAAGGCTTAACTCTTAAAGGGGTAAAATGGCCAATTTGTGACAAAAATGTGTCATTTGGCTCTTCTTTAACACTTTCTAACCGTATTTGTGGAACCTTTTCTTGCCATTTAGGTTCTGGAAAAGCTATATTGTTAGCGTCTGTGCCTATTCCATAAAGCTCTTCCAATAATATTTTGAATAAGGCAGGGGGGGGCCTAGTGATTAAGTGCCGACATAAACGATATATTATGTATTGATCTTGAGAAGGAAAGGTTTTGATATGCTAAAATCAATTTTTAAAGTGGCTGTTGTTTCAGCCATTGGTTTCAGTTCAGTTGCTTGTACCACAAACGATGAACGCGTTGCACGTTACGGCGTAGGAGGAGCAGCAATTGGTGCTTTGGCTGGAACTGCTATTGCTGGAAGTACTCCTGGAGCAGCACTTACCGGTGCAGCATTTGGTGCTTTGGCTGGAACAGTAACAGGTGCAGCTGCAAATCAAAGAAAACAACAAAGACAGGCATCACAATTGTGCACGTATCGTGGTCGTAGAGGGCATGTTTACCAAGCACCTTGTGCACAAAGAGTCCCTGTACGACAATTATGTGCTTACCGTGATGCAAGAGGGGTGATGTATAAAGCACCTTGTCCGCGCCGCGTTCGTTAATGGCGGTGCCGCTTCTGCGGCTTGACCGCATTTTCTTAAATTTTGGAAAAACGCCTTTGCTCAATCAAGCTTCTTTATCGGTTGAGCAGGGGGCGCGTATTGCGCTGGTCGGCCGTAATGGTTGTGGAAAATCGACCTTATTAAAAATTGCCGCAGGAATATTAGAACCTCATGGTGGCGAAATTTTTCGCCACCCGCGAGTAACGCTCCGTTATGTCTCACAAAATCCGGATTGTTCAGGATTTGAAGATATTAACGCTTATATGGAAGCGGGGCTGGACAGTACATCTGATGTCCAGTGGATCAATACGCTTCGCACAAATTTAGGGTTTTCGGGGGCGGAAAAATTGGAAACGCTTTCGGGAGGCGAAAAGCGACGTGTTTCGTTGTTACGGGCCATTGCTGCAAAACCCGATATTTTGTTCTTAGATGAACCAACCAACCATCTTGATTTACCAACCATTGAATGGCTGGAAGCTGTTTTGTGTTCTTTGCGTTCAGCGATGGTGGTGATTTCCCATGATCGGCGATTTTTAGAAAATGTTACGCGGTCAACGGTATGGCTTGATCGTGGCACAACCAAAAGACTGGAAAAGCGTTTTTCTGAGTTTGAAAATTGGCGTGATAAAGCACTGGAAGAAGAAGCCATCGAACAGCATAAATTGGGGCGCCAAATTGTTCGTGAAGAGCAATGGTTGCGTTATGGTGTGAGCGCACGGCGTAAGCGTAATGTACGGCGCTTAGGCGAATTAAAAGACTTAAGACAGCGTCATCAAACCTATAAAGGGCAGCCGGGAAATGCACTTTTGACAGCAGCGAAAAGTCATGATTCTGGGCAATTGGTGCTTGAAGCAAAGAAAATTTCAAAATCCTATGGTGATCGCATTATCGTGAAAGATTTCTCTTTGCGCATTCAGCGTGGTGATCGGATCGGTTTGGTAGGACCCAATGGAATCGGAAAGACAACTCTCATTTCTGCATTAATTGGGCAAGAAGCCGTGGATAGTGGAACGGTGAGGCATGGCTATAACCTCTCTATGGCATTGCTTGATCAGCAACGTATTTTAAATGAAGAAGAAACTTTAGCGCATTATTTAACGGGAGGAAGAGGTGACACTCTTGTGATCAATGGACAAGAGCGGCATGTCGTTTCTTATATGAAAGACTTTTTATTTTCACCTGAACAAGCACGCACTCCCCTTAAAGAATTTTCCGGGGGAGAAAGAGCACGCCTCATGCTTGCACGACTTCTTTCACGTCCTGCAAACTTTTTGATTCTTGATGAACCGACCAATGATTTGGATATGGAAACTTTGGATTTGTTGCAAGAATTTATTGCTGATTTTGCGGGAACAGTATTGTTGGTTAGCCATGACAGAGACTTTTTAGATCGTACTGTAACGCATATGTTGGCACCTCAAGGTGATGGTCAGTGGGTTTTGTATGCGGGCGGTTATAGTGATATGATGGCGCAAAACCAGTATGCTCTGAGTTTACAACGCAAAAAAACAGAATTATCGCAGCGTAATGCATCTTCAAAATTTCATGCGGGAAAGCTTTCAAAGCAGGACACATCAACAGATCATAGCTTGATAGGGCGGGAGAAAAAAACACGAGGTAAATTGTCTTATAAGCAGGTTTATGCATTGGAAAAATTGCCTGAAGAAATTGCTGTTTTGCAGGACGAAATCAAAAAAATTGAACAAGAGCTCTCTGATCCAGCCCTTTATCGCAGTGATAAAGAGCGTTTTGAGCGTTTATCAACAGCGTTGGAAAAAAAGAAAAATACTTGCACACAAAAAGAAGAAGAATGGTTAGAACTTGAAATTTTACGCGAAGAAATGGAAGCGTGTTCACGGTAATGTCTAAAACATTTTAAAAGATTTGTATTGCATTATCACTTTTCTTGGATTTGTTACAAGAGTTTGTGGCTGATTTAGCGGGAACAGTGTTGTTGATGAGTCATAGCAGAAACTTTTTAAATCCCACTGTAACATATAGCTTTTCAAGGTGATGGTCATTGGGTTTTGTATGTGGGCAGTGATATGATAGCGCACAATAAGCATGATCTGAGTTTACAAGGCAAAGAAACAAAACTATCTTTGCCGTGAGTTTTTTCAAAATTTTGTATATGGAAGTATACCAGTTCCATTACACACTTTGCCAGTTCCCAATGTTGCTACAGCGCTCCTTGGAACTTGAGAGCATTCGTAAAAAACATTCCCTTGTCTTTACCTTATGCTTTAAACATACCACACCTCCGCTTATGACGGAAAAGTAAATGATCCTCATTGATTCTAACGTAAGAAGTGTTGTGATGAGGAAAGCTTACTGTATTCGACGTTATGATTTAAGTTTAAAAATGATGATTTGTTAGGATAAATCAACGTGTTATTGTAACATTTCTAGGAGGAGAAAATGATAGCAATTAAAACAAAGCGAACAATTTCCACATTGATCGGTTTAGAAGATGCAGCTGAACTGTCTTCTTATTACCTCCGTAATGCGAATCATCTGCGTCCTTTTGAACCGTTAAGATCTGATGGTTACCACAGCCTAACAGCTTGGGAAACACGAGCCAATGCATTTGCTTATGAAAATGCACAAGGACAAGCATACCGATATGCTGTACGATTAAAAAATGAAAACACAGTCATCGGTGTTGTCAACTTTACAAATGTGGTTCGGGGTGTTTTTCAAGCCTGTCATCTTGGTTTTTCTCTTGATGAAAAACAACAAGGCAAAGGTCTCATGTTTGAGAGTTTATCGGCTCTAATACGCCATATCTTTTATGTTTATCATCTGCATAGAGTGATGGCAAATTATAGACCTGAGAACATAAAAAGCGAACGTTTATTAAAGCGCCTTCATTTTGAAAAAGAAGGCTATGCCAAAGACTATTTGATGATTTCTGGAAAATGGAGAGACCACATTCTAACCTCTCGAATCAATGATCTGTATGAGTCCGTTAATAGATTCGAATAAAGTTTTATTAAAAGTTCTATCAAGGGGCTTTTTATCAAATGTGTAAATATGCCGAATTTCTGCCTATCCTAAAAGATAAAGATCCTTAACCAGCTCTTCTTTTGTAAACAGTTCAGACTCTCATTTAGCGGATTTCAACTGCTGACCACTTTATATGTTTCTTTTTGTAGATAATGAATTGATTTATCATCATAATTCATTTCTTCAATTTGAAGGAAGAGAGTCCTTAATATCGTAAGACTTTCTCATTTCAAATCTATTGATGTTTAATCATAAAAATTACCTCTCTTGCACATCACAAATTGGATTGGCGTACAAGTGAGGGGTTGTGTGGATAAAAATGATTGGAGGAGAGGGATAAAAATGCTCTGTATAAATCCTTTTAATGTGAGGGCTGTTGCAATATTGTGTATTTTGTGACCGATAGTCTCGTTACAAGTTACACAAACAGCTTATTATTGGGTGAAATTTTTATACATTCATTTGTTTTTTTGCATTTTCTTTTCTTAAGAAATTTTCCAATTTTATCAATAGCTTTAACTCATACCAAGCGCATTTTTATAAAGCTCAATGATTGCTTCTTCTTCCATTCGTTCATGCTCTTCTTTTTTACGCAACCGTATAATGCTGCGAACGGCTTTACTATCAAAACCAGAGCCTTTAAGTTCAGTGTAAACGTCTTTAATATCATCAGAAATGGTTTTTTTCTCTTCTTCTAGTCGTTCAATACGTTCGATAAAAGAGCGTAATTGGTTTACGGATATGGCGTGTGTTTGATCGGTTACTGTATCGTTCATTGTATTTTTCTCCAAGTTATATATTCTAAGTTGTTTTTCGACGACGAATTTATGTTGAAAAAGCTTGAAAAACAAAAAGCAAATCAAGCTACACTGTTTTTTTACAAATTGACTTTAAATATTTTGTAAAATTTTTAAGATATATGCATTGATAAAAGGGCTATAAAAAGAAAAATATAAAAATATACGTTTTAGACTTGAAAAGCTTTTGAAAAAGAAGTGTGTAATTTCTTTTGAGAATTTGACATTATAGAGGAAGTTTTGTGATTTTAAAAAAACGATATTGGGTGTTTCAGAAAGGATTGAAGGTTTTTCTCTTGAGCATTTTGCTCTTGTTTTCCCTTGTTGTTTTTGCAAAAGCTGACTTTAGGGTTTGTAATACAACCCAACAGTCTGTAGGGGTTGCTCTTGGATATCGTACATTTTCAGGGTGGGTGAGCGAAGGCTGGTGGACGGTACCCGTGACGGAGTGTAAAACCTTAATTGAAGGGCCTCTTGCTTCACGGTTTTATTATTTTTATGCGGAAGGGGCACAAAAAAAAGGGAATTGGGCAGGCTCTGTAACCATGTGTGTGCAAGATAGCCAATTTACCATTCAAGGGGTTCATGATTGTTTCCCTCGAGGATATCAAAAGGCTGAATTTAAAGAAATCGATACCGGAAATCAAACCAGTTGGATGATACAGTTGACGGATGAGTCTTTGTTAAACAATTCAGTTATACCTTCTCTTTCAGGAAATTCTCCACCGTGAAACGTGCACGTAAAGTGAAAATTATTGCGACTCTTGGTCCTTCTTCTTTTTCCAGTGAAATGATTGAGAAGCTTTTTAGGGCAGGAGCAGATGTTTTTCGTCTTAATATGAGCCATACTGACCGTGATATGATGGGTGATTTGGTCAAGTCTATACGAGAAGTTGAAAAAACAGTTCGGCGACCCATTGGTATTTTAGTTGATCTTCAGGGGCCAAAACTGCGTGTGGGTCGTTTTACTAAGGGTCAAGAAGATTTGCGTGTTGGGCAAAGCTTTACGTTAGATAATCGCGATGTGTTAGGTGATGCACAGCGTGTTTTTTTCCCTCATGAGGATGTATTTTCGGCTGTTAAACCAGGGGATCGGTTATTAATTGATGACGGAAAACTGGAACTGCGTGCGCAAGTTTGTGATGGTCATTCTGTACAATGTCGCGTGGTTGCTGGAACACGTATTTCTGATCGAAAGGGTGTCAGTTTTCCCGATACAATTTTGCCTTTTGATTCGATGACGTCAAAAGATAAGGAGGATCTTCAGGCTCTTTTACAGCAGCCTGTTGATTGGGTTGCTCTTTCTTTTATTCAACGTCCAGAAGATATTATGGCGGTGCGTCGGTTGACGAAAAGCAAGGTGTCTTTGATGGCTAAAATCGAAAAGCCTCAAGCCTTAGAGCATATAGAGAAAATTATTGATGTATCCGATGGTATTATGATTGCACGGGGTGATCTCGGAGTGGAAATGCCTTTGGAAAGGGTTCCTGCACTTCAGATGGAGCTCATAAAAGCTTGTCGTTTAGCAGGGAAGCCTGTTGTGGTGGCAACACAAATGCTCGAATCAATGATCACATCTTCTGTTCCGACACGCGCAGAAGTGTCGGATGTTGCTACAGCAGTTTATGCAGGAACAGATGCGGTGATGTTGTCTGCTGAATCTGCTTCTGGTCGCTATCCTGAAGAAGCTGTGCTTATGATGGACCGAATCGCGCGGCAAATCGAACAAGATCACACTTATGCCGCTCAGGTTGGGGCACAACATCCAGCACCAGAATCAACAGGAACGGATGCGATTTCTCTTGCTGCGCGTCAGATTGCTGAAACACTTGCGCTATCAGCTATCGTTGCCTATACGGCTTCCGGAACAACGGGGGTGCGTGCCTCTCGTGAACGCCCTAATAGACCGATTATTGCTTTATCGCCCATTGTGGAAACAGCACGGCGTTTGGCTTTAGTTTGGGGGCTTCATTGTGTGGTCACGCAAGATGCACGGAGTTTAGAGGATATGGTTGATCGTGCAGCAGCCATTGCATTTCAGGAAGGCTTTTGCAAAGGGGGAGATCGCTTTCTTGTGACAGCTGGGGTTCCCCTTGGAACGCCTGGAGCGACAAATCTCTTGCGTATTGCTTCTGTCTCTCAAGATGGAACGAAAGGGATTTGAGCCGTTTATGCATGATGTTTTTTTATGCGCCTTTAAACAGGCTTTAAAAACAACGGGTGTGCGTTTTTTGTGAATGCTTCCATAGACCTATTATTCTTTTACCTCCCATTGTAAAGATAGCAAGGTGTTGCGTTAGGTTATAAGGTTTGGTGATGGGAGCAGATGCGGTGATGTTGTCTGTTGATTTTCTTTTAGTTCTGAGGAGGCTGCTTTTACGGTAGGGTATTGAATGGAAGCCCCTCTTTTATTTCATTGAGGCATATTGGGGATTGCTTTATTGATGTTTATACGAGCCAGATGTTCATTGATAATGAGAATTTATTCTTTTTCTTTTTAAATGAGAGCCTTGAAATTGTTCTCATTTTAAAATTTTGCAAACAGAATTGAATAAAATTAAAATTATGTGCCTAAAAAATCATGATGGTATGTTATGAGAAAAAGTGATGGGTGAATGTGTTTTAAAAATATGCTTTGTCGGCGCGTTTGCAACATATTGATTTATAATGATAACATAGCGTTCTTTATATTGAATTAAAACCCTGAATACCGCAAGGTTCTCTTAACTTTAAATTTGTTTATGTTTTGTCAATCATAACTATTTGCTTGCACGTCACAAGCGGGGCTCTTGTGGGTAAAAACTGTACAAGAAAGGTGTCCCTCTTATGAATCCTTTTAAGGGCCAAGGGGGCTGTCGCAATATTGAGGGCTGTTTATAATGATGGTGCCGGTTTGCTCTTTTATTAAGCGTGGAGATTTTGAGGGGTGGGGAGAGAGGTATGGATGAATTGTTTGTTATAAGGATAAAGATGGTGGTAGAGGATGTTTTCAAGAGCTATTATTGTCGTTTATGATGTTTGAGGTTGTATGAGATTAACATAATCTTCGGGTTTGGCTTTTTTCCTGCTCTAAAGGATGAAAATACTAAAGTTCACGCTGGTTTATAAATGATACGGTTCTTCTAGGTGGGTTTCATCTGATGGACATTCTAGGTGCAAAGACTCCATGGTGCTTATATTATCAAATGGCGGTGTTTTACGGGATAATAGATAAGGTTATTTTTTAAATATATTTTGAATCTGCTTGACCTTATCTAAGGACAAGGACTTTATGGTATGCATTCAGAGGAAACATGAATAGAGTTCTTTTTTTCGAAGGATGCTTTATTTGTTTGTTGCTGTTGTCATTTATATGATTTTTTTACAATGATGTTGGTTTTGTTATCTTGTTGCACTGTTAAAGACATCTCATTTGAAGTGTGGTGATATAAGGTTGCCTTCTTGATATAAGAAGTGTTTGTGCGGAGATGAAAGATTCAGGGTCAGGTTTTTTTGTTGAGTTTTAAGTTAATCCCATAAGTGGTGAGTAGCTGGAATCCTTCCTATAAGAAACCAGACTGTTTACAGACTGGTGTGGGTTTAAGAATTTTTATCCTGTGAGGTGTGGCGGACAAGTCAAGTCTCTGGTTTATTACGCGCTGATGTACTTTTAGAAATCTTCCTGTTCTTGTTCTTGAATGTTTGTGCTGTTTTGATCATCTTTGAGCAATTGGTTGGTGAGATTTTCAATGCGTTGGGTGGTGTCACGCATAATTTTTCCCATGGTGCGGTCTCTTTCGTTGTGGAGTCGTAAAAGAGCATTGTAGTCTTCTTGTAATTTTTTATTTTCTCGTTTTATTTCTTCCATTTCATCAATAATCATTATGCCAGCCATAACCGATAAACGATGGTCGCCAATTTCACCAAAATTGTTCTTTAAATGTGTGATATATTGATCTAATTGAGCAGCAAGCGCAATAAGACGACGTTCTTGTCCTTTGTCACAAGCCATGCGATAAACTTTACCATCAATGGTAACGGAAACAGTTTCCATACATTCAAACCTTTATCTATCAATGACAACACGAATTGTTTCCATTGCTTTAATAAGACGTTTGGAAACTTCTTTGTTTACGGACTCTAAGCGTTCAATTTGGGCTTCAGCTTTGTCAAGCGCTTGGGCAAGATGGCTGCGGTCAGCATTCATTCGTTGGATTTCTTCTTCCCATTCGTTATTTTTATCAATAACGGCATTGCGGTTTATTATGGTGATCTCTAAAGTTCTAAGTGCCTTTTCTAGGTGCTCTAAAGCATCTTGTAGAACTGTAGTCTCTTGGTTCATTGCCTTTATCCTTTGGGTAATTGTATCCTTTATCAATGTGTTATGCAAAAACGAATCACTTTCACTCTTGTATTGTGCGCATTTTATTTTTAAGTATGTAGGATATTTTAGCAAGCAAAGCAGGGGATGGATATAAATTAAAAGCTGGATTTTTTGCGCGTATTGGCATAAATGACATGGATATACAGGACGCGTGAGGGGAATGTTATTAATGTTATTGAAGTGGTGGCAAGAAGTCTCACACTAATGGTTAAAAAATAGTATTTCTTGAGAGTTTTAAGAGAATACGGAAAAAGCAACGGAATAACGTATTTAACGAAATGGTCGATTATTCATGACAAATACCCACCAACAGAATCAGATGGCCAATGCTATCCGTTTTCTTGCTATTGATGCGATTGAAAAAGCAAATTCTGGTCATCCGGGCTTACCAATGGGGGCAGCCGACATTGCTACAGTCCTTTATACACAATTCCTTGCTCATGATCCTAAAAATCCTCGCTGGCCTAATCGTGATCGTTTTGTGTTATCGGCGGGGCATGGGTCTATGTTGCTTTATGCTCTCTTGTATCTTTCTGGTTATGAAGATATTGGCATTGAAGATCTCAAAAATTTTCGCCAATTAGGGGCAAAGCTTGCTGGGCATCCAGAATATGGGCATGTGGCGGGAATCGAAACAACCACTGGACCACTTGGACAAGGGTTGGCAAATGCCGTGGGAATGGCTCTTGGGGAGCGTTTGCAAAATGCCCGTTTTGGTGATCTCATCAATCATTACACTTACGCGTTGGTGGGCGATGGATGCCTTATGGAAGGAATATCTCAAGAAGCGATTTCCCTTGCTGGTCATTTGAAACTCAATAAGCTTATTGTGTTGTGGGACGATAATAATATTTCCATTGATGGAGAGATTTCCCTTGCTGATAGTACTGATCAGATTGCGCGTTTTAAAGCTTCTGGTTGGGAGACACATAAAGTCAATGGGCATGATCAAGCAGCAATTGCACGGGCTATTGAGGCGGCACAAAATTCCGATAAACCAACTTTGATCGCTTGTAAAACAACAATTGGTTTTGGAGCGCCAAATAAAGCGGGTACCAATAAAGTTCATGGGTCCCCTTTGGGCGCACGAGAAATTACTGAAACCCGTATCGCTTTAGGGTGGGATGCTGAGCCTTTCATTATTCCAGCCGATATTCTCGATAATTGGCGCTTGGCTAGTCTCAATGCTGCTAAAAAACGCCAAAAGTGGGAAGCAAAATTTGCTGATCTTCCTGTCTCAGAGCGTGTGGAGTTTGAAAGATTGATGCGGGGCGATCTCGTGGGCGGATTTGATGGCGCTATTGATACTTATAAACAGAAACTGGTTGAAGAGCGGCCTGTTGTTGCTACGCGTAAAGCTTCGGAAATGGCTCTTGAAGTTATCAATGGAGTCGTTACTGAAACTATTGGTGGTTCGGCTGATCTAACCGGATCTAATAATACAAAAAGCAGCCAGATGAAAAGTATCTCTGCTGAAGATTTTTCAGGGCGTTATCTGCATTATGGAATTCGCGAACATGTAATGGGAGCCGTGATGAATGGTCTTGCCCTTTATGGCGGCTTTATTCCTTATGGGGGAACCTTTTTATGCTTTTCTGACTATATGCGTCCTGCTATGCGGCTCTCTTCTCTTATGGGATTGCGGGTGATTTATGTCATGACACATGATTCTATTGGTCTTGGTGAGGATGGTCCGACCCATCAACCCGTGGAACATTTGGCTTGCCTGCGCGCAATACCTAATCATCTTGTGTTTCGACCTGCTGATGCTATGGAGACAGTCGAGTGTTGGCAATTGGCTTTGAAAGCACGCAAAACGCCTTCTACTTTGGCTTTGAGTCGACAAAATCTACCGCTTTTGCGTCAAGAGTATGAAGAAGAAAATCTCTGTATGCTCGGTGCTTATGAATTCCTAACAGCTAGTGATGATGCACAAGTGACGCTGTTTGCTTCTGGTTCAGAATTGCAAATTGCGGTGGAGGCACATGCGGTGTTAGAAGAAAAAGGCATCCCAACGCGTGTGGTTTCTGTGCCTTGTTTTGAACTCTTTTCTCAACAGTCTCTCTCTTATCAGCGTGCTCTCATTGGGGAGGCACCGATTAAAATTGCCATTGAAGCTGCTGTCGCCCAAGGGTGGGATCGTTTTATTGGCTGTGATGGTGTGTTTATTGGTATGGAGGGCTTTGGGGCAAGTGGAACAATTGATGCCCTTTATGCGCATTTTGGTATTACTTGTGAGAATGTGGTCGCTACCGTTGAAAAAGAGCTTGGAAAGATCAAAGAGGAAAAGACAAAGTGATAGTTTGTGTTGTCATGAATGGGGTGGTTTTAGGGCATCATATTCTGTCTAGTGTTGTGGATGATCTTGTGCATTATTGTGGATAAGTGAGTGATTGATCAAGATATTGACATTGTGGGAATTAATGATTTTGGATTGGTACCCATTTATTGTGTTTTAAATGTTGTGCTTAAAAAATTGATGAGGAAACATGTGAAATGACAGTTCGTGTTGCAATTAATGGGTTTGGTCGTATTGGTCGCAATATTTTACGTGCACTTGTGGAAAGTGAACGGCAAGATATTGAAGTGGTCGCAATTAATGATTTGGGATCGGTGGAAACAAATGCCCATTTATTGCGCTATGATTCAGTTCATGGGCGTTTTCCTGGGACCGTTAAGGTGGTAGGGGATGCCATTGATGTGGGGGGTGGTTTAATAAAGGTATGCGCAGAGCGTGATCCTGCTCAATTGCCTTGGAAAGATTTGGATATCGATATTGCTTTAGAATGTACGGGCATTTTTACTACGCGTGATAAAGCAAGTGCTCATTTGGATGCGGGGGCAAAGCGTGTTCTTGTTTCTGCGCCTTCTGAAGGAGCAGATCTTACGGTTGTCTATGGGGTTAATCATCTCTCTTTAAGAAAGGAGCATCGTGTTGTTTCAAACGCCTCTTGTACTACCAATTGCTTGGCGCCTGTAGCACAAGTTTTGCACAACACGGTGGGTATTGAAAAGGGCTTCATGACAACAATCCATTCTTATACGGGTGATCAACCTGTGTTGGATACAATGCATCGTGACCTTTATCGTGCACGTGCAGCAGCTCTTTCTATGATTCCTACCTCAACAGGAGCGGCAAAAGCTGTGGGATTGGTCTTACCAGAATTAAAGGGATTGCTTGATGGTGTATCGATTCGTGTTCCGACCCCTAATGTTTCTGTAGTTGATTTGACATTTATCGCTAAGCGTTCCACAACAATTGAAGAAATTAATACAGCTATTGCTGCTGCTGCACAAGGTCCTTTGAAGGGCATTTTGGACACTACAGAAGAAAAACTCGTGAGTTGTGATTTTAATCATAATCCTCATTCAGCTATTTTCCACAATGATCAAACAAAAGTGATTGATGGTAAGCTCTGTCGCGTTCTGGTTTGGTATGATAATGAATGGGGCTTTTCTAACCGTATGAGTGATACGGCTGTGGCTTTTGCTAAGACAATATAAGAGGACCTCAGGGTCCTCTTTTTATAGGGAAAAGTCTCATTTTTGTACAATTTTGAGAAAAACAGATAGAGGCTGTTGTTCTCATACGCTAGAGAGAAGAGAATATTGAAAAATTGATGATGTGTTTTGTTTTAATACCGTGTCAATACGTGCTTTTAAAAGCTGCATGAAAGAGTAAACTTTGAAAAAGTAAGATCTGAACGAGATACCCTTTGAGAAAACGTTAGAAAATTAGGAGATGTAAACTCTCTTGCTTAGAAGTAAAAGGCAAGCTTTAATAGAGATCAAGTTGAGCGAATGCATTTGTTTGCCACAATTTGTTTGCCACAATGGGATATGAAGATTAAGAGCAATGGTGGGCTTTTGTACATTTGATGATGAAAGCTTTGGCTTTTCAAGCAGAGGGTGAGAGATAAGCTGTCGTGGATCTCTTGTAAAAGCAAAGAGGGGATAAGTGGAAAGAAAAGTGGGCAGGGTTGTTGGATGCGTTTTTATTTGAAACAATGGAAAGTGAAGAGGAAGCAGTGATGGGGTTTCGTACACTTGATGATGTTGATGTCACTGGAAAACGTGTTCTTGTGCGGGTGGATTTTAATGTGCCAATGGCACACGGCAAGGTCTGTGATACGACGCGCTTAGAGCGACATAAAGAGACAATCATTGAGCTGCAAAAGCGGGGTGCTAAACTTATTCTGCTTTCTCATTGTGGTCGCCCTAAAGGAAAGGTAGAGCCAGAGTTTTCACTCCGTCCTGTTGTGCAAGTGCTGGAAAAGATCATTAATCAGCCTGTTTCTTTTGCTCCTGACTGTATCGGTTCGGTGGTGCAGGTTGCGGTTGAGTCATTACAAAATGGGGGTGTTTTACTGCTTGAAAATGTTCGTTTTTATGCTGGTGAAGAAAAGAATGATTGTTCTTTTGCGGAAGCTTTGGCTCATAATGGGGATCTCTATGTCAATGATGCTTTTTCAGTTTCTCATCGTGCCCATGCTTCGGTGGAGGGAATAACGCATTTGTTGCCTTCTTATGCAGGGCGCTCTTTGCAAGGTGAGATGCAGGCGTTAGAAAAAGGACTTGGCAATCCAGCACGTCCTGTGGTTGCCCTTGTGGGAGGAGCGAAAGTTTCCAGCAAGCTTTTTGTGCTCAATCATTTGGTGGAAAAGGTTGATCATCTCGTGATTGGTGGGGGCATGGCTAACAGTTTTTTAGCAGCGCAAGGTGTGTCTGTTGGTAAGTCACTGTGTGAACATGCACTGATGGACACGATAAAAAAAATTATTAAAAAAGCACAAGAGTGTCAATGTACGCTTCTGCTCCCTGTGGATGCTGTCGTTGGATTTCGTTTTGAAAAAGATGCACCGCATCGTCTTTATGACATTGAAGATATTCCACAAGATGGCATGATATTGGATATTGGGACGCGCTCTATTGCGCATATCAATGCTGCGATAGATGAAGCTGCTACTCTTGTGTGGAATGGACCCCTTGGTGTTTTTGAGATGTCTCCCTTTGATAAGGGAACCATTGCCGTTGCACGCCATGCAGCAGAACGTAGTTTGACGGGAAAGTTGGTTTCAATTGCGGGAGGGGGCGATACGGTTTTTGCCCTTAATCATGCTGGTGTTGCCAATGATTTTACTTATCTCTCGACTGCTGGAGGGGCTTTTTTGGAATGGATGGAAGGTAAGGTTCTGCCTGGCATTCTTGCCCTTATGCAGGCTTAAGGGGTTTCTTTGAAGGGAAGGTTAAAGAAAAACTATACGGTCTTGTAGAGTGTTTTGATAGTGTTGCGCATTTTTAGAAATTAAGACAAAATAAAGAGGAATTTTTTATGAATGAACGGCTTGAAGATATTGCACTTGCTTTGGTGCATGCGGGTAAAGGTATTTTGGCGGCAGATGAAAGTACGGCGACCATTGGAAAGCGTTTTGAAAGTATTGGTGTTGAATCCAATGAAGATAAGCGCCGTGCTTATCGTGAAATGCTTTTTAGTACAAAAGAAGCGATGGAAAACGCCATCTCTGGGGTTATTTTATTTGATGAAACCATTCGGCAAAAAGCATCAACTGGGAAAATGTTGACGGATCTTATTCGGGATTCAGGCGCTTTGCCAGGGATTAAAGTTGATACCGGTGCAAAACCTTTGGCCGCTTTTCCTCAAGAGACAATTACCGAAGGGTTGGATGGTCTTCGTGAGCGGCTAAAAGACTATTATGCTTTGGGAGCACGTTTTGCTAAATGGCGTGCGGTGATTGCTATTGATGAACACACTTTGCCAACAAGAGGAGCCATAAGACAAAATGCACAAGCTCTTGCACGCTATGCTGCCTTGTGTCAGGAGTTCAATATTGTGCCGATTGTTGAGCCGGAAGTGTTGATGGATGGACCATCGTGTGGGCATTCCATTACACGTTGCTTTGAGGTGACAAAAGCTGTTTTACAGACCGTCTTTAAAGAATTGTTTGAAGCTCGTGTTCTTTTGGAGGGGATGATTTTAAAGCCCAATATGGTGATTGATGGTAAGGATGCGCGCAAGGCTTCTGTCGAAGAAGTTGCTGAAAAGACCGTCCAGGTGCTTAAACAGACTGTTCCTGCTGCTGTTCCTGGAATTGCTTTTCTTTCTGGAGGACAGTCTGATAAGGAAGCAACGGCGCATTTATCTGCTATGAATTCTTTGGGCGCATTTCCTTGGAAATTGACCTTTTCCTATGGACGAGCATTACAAGCAGCTGCTTTAAAAGCATGGGCTGGAAAGGATGAGAATATTGCTGTTGCACAGAAGGCATTTAGTCATCGAGCTTTGATGAATCATCTTGCGGCTTTGGGACAATGGACAACAGAACAAGAAAAAGCGTGCGCTTGAAGCACAAACTCTGTTTTTAAATGCGGAGAGATTTTGCTTGTTTCTGCGTGTTTTTTGGGTGCCCTCATCATGATAAAAATGGCAGGGGCGTTTTGGGCTTGAAAGCTTTCTCAGAGAGTTTTCTCCTTGGACCTTTTAAAAGTTTCTAATGGGTGCTATCGAGAGATAAGATTGCGCAAGAGGTGCGATTTCGGGAAGGGGAGATGGTGCTTTAAAGGAAATTTGTGAATGCACAGCACTTTAGTATGGTGTCGTTCATGGGTAGGCACTTGCTTTTTGAGTGAAAATCATAAAGCTAAGACTTTATTGAAGAGTTTGATATTGTGATATTTTTTCTTTTTCATGTTATCATTACTTGTCATCAGCAGAATCCATTTTATTACAGTTTCAAAGGTGGAAAAGCGGGTAGATTGGAGAGTTGCGATTTCTGAGCGGATTGGAATACAGCTTATGAAGCTTTTCTGCGTCAGGATAGCTTCCTCTTCAATGGGAGTAGTTTTTCTATTGACGAACGGATTGAATAACTCTTGCTAACAAAATAGATTTGCACCTCAATAAAACACCTATTTTTTCGTTAAAATGGATAAATTTTTCTTGTATTTTGTGATGATATAATTAAAAATGAATAACTTCATAGCATCTTGGCTTAAAACGGGGGGAGTTGTGGACGGTATATCTTCTAAAAATAACAGTATATCTTCTAAGAATACAAGCATCAAAAGAAAAAATCGATACGCAGAACAGAGCTTTTCTGCAATTATGATGCGAAAATTGTGCAATATGGTGCGTAGAACATTCGCTGTAATATTTGGAGTGTTTACTTTCATAATTTTTCTTATCCTGTTCCGCATGCGTGGATTGGTTCATGCCGTACTAAGCTTCTTTGCGGGTGCGAGTGGATTAGCGTGCTTTTTATTTTTTTTCGGATACCTCTTGGAACACCGTGAAGCAACGGCAGATGAAGCCGGTATATCGCTCACATTACTCTTAGCAATTAGTGAAGGCGTTTTTTCTGTTTGCTGCATGTCTGCTGCGTGGGGTTACGACGCTCTTTTATTCCGTTTAGCACCTCCTGAGTATGAAATTATGCTCTTTGAATAAATAGGGTGCAATTCGTTTGTGTATAAATCAAGATGAGAGGCTGTTTGCCTCTCAAATTCTTAATAATCGCTCTCCAAAATCGTAACATTAGACCCGCGTTTAATGAGAGGACTAACAAGCCTTGGTCCTTAAGCTTAAGGCAATCCTTTAAAGGTTACGCCTATCGGCATCCTTGACCTTAAGACACCCAAACGGCTTATTTTGTTTTTCTCATGCGGCTTTTGAAATCATGATATAAGGGGAAAGCTTCTCATGGTGCCTAAATGGTACCTTATCGTGTGTTAAATGGAAAAATGAGAAGTTCAAATTGATAAGCCTGTCTGAAAAGGAGTGCTGTTTATGTCCTTAAAGATATTGTCTTTATAATGATCACTTACTCAGGTGAAAATTGGAGTTTTGCCAAATAGGCATAGACGCCATTTCTTGCCACAAGTTCTGCATGGGTTTCCTCTTCCACAGGAGCGCCTTTATCCATCACGAGAATACGATCAGCTTTTAAAATTGTTGCCAAACGATGTGCAATTACCAAGGTTGTACGATTTTGCATCAATCCTTCTAAGGCGTCTTGCACCAACTTTTCACTGTTTGCATCTAAAGCAGATGTTGCTTCATAAAGCAGCAATGTTTTGATTTATAATAATAATTCACTGTTTTGTATGTTGCATGGGGATCCCGAATATTACAGGATTTTTTCATTTCAAATCTGTTCCGTGTTGAATCAACAAAAACCATGTCTCTTGCACGTTACAGGCGGGGAGAGCCCGCGTGAATAAAAAAATATTAAGAAAGGACTTAAAATGCCTATAATGAATTGTCTCAAGTGCCAAGGTTGTAGCAATACTGACGAGCTGGCAAATATAATGATGGTGCCGGCTTGCAGCAACAGGGGTGTATTTCTTAGAATTGACCATACAATACCGATGCGTTGTTTTGTCCCCAGAAAGCATGGCACCACGTTCTCCTATTCACGTATCCAAGCTATCTGGTAAAGCTTGAATCAATTCAAGCGCATTAGCCGCTTTAGCGGCAGCAAGGATGTCCTCTTCATGGGTATTTTTCAGTTCCAAAAAAGAAGGATAGTTTGCAATTATTTTATTTCAGGTCGTTATACTCTAAGAGGAAGGATTTATGCTCGTATTTCAAACTGATTTTTAAATTTAAAAAACGCAGCCACCAAGATTTATTAGTGCCTAAGATCCCATCTATTTATGTTGGATGCGTTTTTGAATTAATATTTAAAGTGCACTCTTTACAGCATAAAAAAACAATCACTTACAATAGAGCAATCATTTTTTAAAACTTGTGCTCTTTATAATCAGGAATAGGCTTTTACATGCCAATATTACCAAAACGATTTTTGAATTTAGAAAGACGACCGCCACGGTCTACGAGTGTCTGGGAGCCACCTGTCCATGCTGGATGCGTTCTTGGGTCAATATCTAGATTAAGAGTATCGCCTTCTTTTCCCCAAGTAGAGCGCGTTTTATATTGGGTTCCATCCGTCATAACAACGGTAATTGTGTGATAGTTGGGATGAATATTCGCTTTCATGCGTAAAAACCTTTTGCGTTTACAGAATGAAACAGCACTTGCTCGATTTTTTAAGTGCGCTTCCTTTGTCTTTTTGATACATTGATTAAAGTATTTATTCCTATAGCTGAGCATGCATAAAAAAACAAGTGTTCAAGATGCATCATTGTATCAAGTGTTATAAATTCAATATAGTGAGCGAAACCTTATGAATCTCTTTAATCATTCAGAAAAATCTACAAAATCTTCTCCTAGAAAATCTTCATTCTCTTCGCTTGCAATTTTTTTTCCTTATCTTTTGCGCTATCGTTGGTTGTTTATCTTTGCCTTTCTAGCGTTATCTGTTGCGGCTCTTGTCACATTAGCTTTGCCTGTGGCTATCCGCCAAATGTTTGATCATGGGTTTTCTACTTCAAGCCATGGACATATCAATTTTTACTTCGGAATTTTGTTTATCTTAGCCTTGCTTCTCGCATTTGCTTCAGCAGCCCGTTATTATTGTGTTATCACATTGGGAGAGCGGATTGTTGCCGATTTACGGCGTGATGTGTTTATTCATATTATGAAACTTTCTCCTGCTTTTTTTGATCGGTCGCATTCAGGAGAAATTGTTTCAAGGCTTCTAACAGATACAACACAAATAAAATTAGCTGTGGGTTCTACCGCCTCTACTGCTTTGCGTCAGTTGATTATAGTGATCGGAGCCGTCGTGATGATGGTGATTACCAATGCTAAATTGTCTTTGTTGGTTTTGGTTGCTATTCCTGTTGTGGCCATTCCCTTAGTGGTTTTTGGGCGGAAAGTTCGCTCTCGTACACGTGCGGCGCAAGATCGTCTCGCAGATGCCAATGCTGTTGCTACAGAACAGGTGAGTGCTATTCGCACTGTGCAAGCTTTTACCGCAGAAAAACTCGTTGCAACACGTTTTTCACAATTGATAGAACGTGCTTTTCAAACAGCACGTGCTTCCGTGATCCTGCGCTCCTTTTTTACGGGTTTTGCAATTTTTTTGGTTTTTAGCAGTGTGGTTGCTGTTTTATGGATTGGGTCGCGCGATGTTTTAAATGGAACGATGACAGGCGGGACATTAGGGCAATTTGTCCTTTATGCAGTTTTTGGAGCTTCTACTTTTGCGCAATTATCGGAACTGGGGGCAGAGTTAATCCAAGCCGCAGGCGCTGCTGAGCGGCTTTCCGAATTGCTACAAGAACAACCTACTATTGTAGCTCCTAAAAATCCTTTATCATTGGAACAACCTGTTCGAGGCGAACTTGTTTTTGATCAGGTTGATTTTACCTATCCTTCTAGACCTCAAGAGAAGATTTTACGCTCGCTTTCATTTTCTGTAAAGGCAGGCGAAACGGTTGCTTTTGTTGGGGCTTCCGGAGCAGGAAAAAGCACCATTTTTTCTTTGATCCTTCGTTTTTATGACCCGATAAGTGGAACAATTCGGTTAGATGACATGGAAATTAATCGCCTTTCTTTACAAGATTTACGCAGCGCAATTTCCTATGTTCCACAGGATGTCGCCATTTTTGATGGAACATTGCGTGATAATATTATTTTTGGAACTGAAAATACCCATGAAGAGGAAATCCTTGCTGCCGCTAAAGCGGCTAATGCACTTGAATTTATTCAAGCTTTACCAGATGGCTTGGATACGCAAGTAGGAGAACGTGGTACCATGCTTTCTGGGGGGCAAAAACAACGCATTGGTATTGCACGGGCAATTCTAAGAAATGCACCCCTGTTGCTTCTTGATGAAGCAACATCTGCTTTAGATGCAAACAGTGAAAAGTTGGTGCAAGATGCCTTAGAAGGATTGATGCAAAATCGTACAACCTTGGTAATTGCACATCGTTTGGCAACAATTTTAAAAGCTGATCGTATTCTCGTGATGGATAAAGGGGCTCTTGTGGAAGAAGGAACCCATGCTGAACTTGTGGCAAAAAATGGCGTCTATGCTTACCTCGCAAAACTCCAATTTTCACCTGAGTAAGTGATCATTATAAAGCTGTAAGTTGTTGACATAAACATCCGCATTCTTATGAGAATAACATCGGTTTGCGGTGTTCTTTAATGCATAGAATAGTATCAATATATTATACGGTTTGATATTCTTTAAATTCTCATGAAATTCTACACTCTCTTGCATCATTCAACCGCGCTTTTTTAAGGCGTTACATTGACGTGTAAGGAAAACAGACTCTTGTGATAATCTCGCACGATGTGAATGTTTAATCATTTATAGTATTAACTGAGGCAATATATTGGTTTTTATAAAGCGAGGCTTTCAAATGGTTTGCATAAGGTGTGCGTATTAACACGCAATTTTCTTTGGAGTATCAAGCTGTTATTTTTTCACAAAAGTTATTATGGATTCAAGATTTTGTATTTTTTGTAATCCATTCCTCATCAATAGGTAAGGTGTCTTTATTTATTTGACACTTTTGCGTGCCCTATTTCAGCTTTTTGTAGGAATGATTTTTCTGTTTTTGGTAAAGACTCTCTCTTGATGACAAAAACACGCATTTGCCGGATTTTAGGAGTTCAGAACGCATCTTGAGACATGCCAAATTCGTACAGCGGCATTATTAAATACAATTTGTTTTTAGAGACTGTATATCTAGTATTTTAAAACTCAAAATACCACATAATGATACTATAATACTGAATTGATAAGAGAATCGTAAAAGTATTGTTAAAATAAGGGATCATAATAATGGATGACTTTGTCAAAGAATGGGTAGCACGCCTAATGTCGCCTATAATTTTACCCATTTTGGGGAAAGGAAAGGAATGTTGGAATGCAATACTCAGAGTTTGGGGGAAAAGGAATGGATGTTGGGTTGCAGTATTCGGAGCTATGATTTTACTCGTTATAGTGATGGGGGTGCTTTGGTCTTTGGGAGCTTCCGTGATCACTTTGTTAGGTGTGGCAGTTATAGCGTATTTTATCGTGAATTTAATGCTTGGATTAGCCAATTATCAGAAAAAACAATTCGAGCAACTAAAAAATCGAGAGGTAGCGATATATCAGGAGATCATTAAAAAATGGGAGGAAAGGCTTTTTCGAGAAACTCAAACAATATCGCAGGAATGGTTGAAACAATGGGATGAGGGAGTGAAACAATGGGAAAGGAGTGTACTGGAAATAAAAAATCTTGAGTATATTTCTGAACCCAGCGGACAGCAACATCCGATGGTTAAGGATATCTGTGCTCAAGGATATACAGATATACTTCTTCTTTATGAGAAGGCGCTGAAGAAGGAATTTACTTCTGAACAGCATGAAAAAATTAATGATGTAGTAAACACTTTAATGGGCATTGAGACTTTTAAGCAAAATTATCTGAAAACAGTACAGTTAATGAAAGAGAGTGGGATAATTGATGAAGAGTTTGGAGATCCTCTTGCGGTAGATCCCCATACGAAAGAAACAAAATATAAACCTGCGATGTTGGTTTTTCATTGGTGGTTGTATGTGATTGATGAGATGATCATAGATTTGAAAAGACAAAAAAAAGAAGAAAAATCTAAGAGCATGTGTGAAAAGCAAGAAGCTATCGGTAGTTATCAGGACGACATATTTACAAATACAGAATATGAAAAGATAAAAAAAATCGTAGATCGTCTGCCCAGTGAATATGAATGGCTATTGCTGAATAAAAAGGATATCTTGTCGTTATTGCGAAATATTTCCGATGGTTATAACGCGGCAAGAGAAACTTTTCTTTATTATAAGGAGCTTATTGAGACGGTGAAAGAAGGCTATATTGCCTTTGATAAGGATTGTTGTCATTCTACGGTTAAAAGCAAAATTGATGCCTGTAGAGAGCAAGACAAAAACAGGGAAAAAGGTTGTCTCATTGCTGGAAGAACTCTAACATTTGAAGAAGCTTACAAACTAGGTGTCAGAGAGTGGATGAAGGTATCAAATGAAAAATTTGGTAATCAGTTGGTTTTTTGGAAGATGCTTATCGAAATAGAAAATTCAAGAGAAAAGCTACGATACATCATCGGTGATGAGAAAGTAAAGGAACTGGAAGAGACTATTGATACAGAAAAAAACCATTTTGACATCAAATTGCGAGAGGCGATTTTCGAAGATAAAGATTTCTATTACAATAAGTCCTATGCGCATTTCATAGGTTTTCTTCAATCATTATAATATGTGTAACGATCATATTAATCTGTGAGTTTATTGCAATCACGCTAATTGCACGTTTTTGTAAAAAACCTGAGGAGTATTGGGAGTAATATGTAAGCTGTATGGCAAGGTGAAAAGCGGGGGCTATAATAAGATATGGAATGTGCAGTATAAAAATGAAGTTGTCTATGCGTTGTGCTTTTTTATTACCCTTTGTGCGGCTTGATCATAATTGATTATTTTTTGAATCCATTGTTTGAAATTGTTTTTATCTGAATTTAGAGAAACATTCTTATAAACAGTGGGTGGCAAGCTGTTTTTTAAGATTGCTTTTGAAATTATGATATCTTTTTGAGCTTTTTTTCTAAGTTGATGCGAATGTGTTTATTGCTAAGGGTGAGGTTTTGTAGAATATCAAGTATATGTATTATCCTTACTTTATTATCACTATTTTATGGAAGGCGTTAAAGAAGCACTTTGAGAGTGCCTTTCTTTTTCGAATTTCTCTCTTTTGAGGTTTTTTCTAGTTTGATGCGAATGTGTTCATTGCCAGCAATGATATTTTTTTGCAGAATATATCGCTGCCGCCTTCTTTATCGGTGACAAAACCACCGGCTTTGCGAACTATTAGTATGCCGGTAGTTCTATCAAAAAATTGTAGATTGTCTTCCCAAAAGCCATCGGTTTTTTCTGCGGTGACATAAGCTAAATCAAGAGTAGCAGTGCTAAGAAGGCGAAGTCCAGAAACTTCCATCATTACTTGCGCAATTCAATAAGAGATAAGGTTGCGTGATGAGGAATATCCCTATGGGGATGTTGCAAAGTTGAACTTTTAGCATTGCCTTTTAAAATGACACTACTTCTGAGGTCTAAATGCCTTTTTTGAGGGTTTTTTCTAGTTTGATGCGAATGTGTTCATTGCCAGCAATGATATTTTTTTTGCGAAATATATCGCTGCCGCCTTCTTTATCGGTGACAAAACCACCGGCTTCGCGAACCATCAATATTCCAGCAGCCATATCCCAAATTTGCAGATTATCTTCCCAAAAGCCATCGGTTCGGCCAGAAGCAACATAAGCTAAATCAAGAGCAGCAGCGCCAAAACGGCGAAGTCCGGCAACTTCCGCCATCACATTGCGTAATTCAATAAGATAGGTTCCATGATTTGGGCGACCAAAATGAGGCATACCTGTGGCAATGACACAATCTTCTAGTCTGCGTCGAGCAGAAACGCGACAGCGTCGGTCATTGAAAAAAGCACCACACCCGCGTTCTGCGGTAAAGAGTTCATCACTTACGGGATTGTAAATGACACCAGCAACGATTTTCCCTTGACTTTCTAAGGCAATGGAAACAGCAAAAAAAGGAATGCCATGGAGAAAATTTGTGGTGCCATCTAGAGGGTCAATAATGAAACGATGTTGGGAATCTTCGCCAATGATTTCTTCAGACTCTTCCATCAGAAAACCAAATTTGGGGCGCGCTTTGCTTAATTCATTGAAAATAATTTTTTCCGCTTTGCGATCTGCTTGGCTGACATAATCCGCTGGTCCTTTCAAAGATACTTGCAAATTTTGCACTTCACCGTAATCACGCACCAACGAGCGTCCTGCTTTCATTGCAGCTTGCACCATGACATTCATGACTGCAGAATGGGCCATTTTTTATTCCTTTATTTATCTTTTTCATTTGCGCGACGCAAATAAATCAACTCATTGGTGTCTACAATGATACGTTCACCAGCATTCATAAAGGGGGGAACAAGAATACGAATCCCGTTTTCAAGAATGGCGGGTTTATAAGAGGAGGTAACCGTTTGTCCTTTGATGGCAGGATCGGCTTCCGCAATCGTGACAGCAACTTGATCAGGAAGTGAGATGCCAATAGGCTTTTCTTGATAAAGTTCAACTGTGACAGTCATCCCATCTTGGAGAAAAGCAGCACGTTCACCAACAAAATCCTTTTGAAGTTCAAGTTGTTCATAAGATTCTGAATCCATAAAGACCAAAGCATCCCCTTGTTGATAAAGAAATGTGAAATCCTTTTGTTCAAGGCGCACGCGTTCAACCGTCTCAGCAGCACGAAAGCGTTCGTTAAGTTTTGTACCATCAATTAAATTTTTCATTTCAACTTGGTTAAATGCACCACCTTTTCCTGGTTTTACAGCGTTGCATTTAACAGCAACCCATAAGCTTCCTTGATGTTCGATCACATTACCAGGGCGAATTTCATTGCCATTAATTTTCATCGTTTCTATCCAATTCTATTCTTGCAAAAAGAGCTCTCTTGTTGTCGTTATGGCGCTTTTCTTTGCTGCCTTTAACAGTCAAGCTCTTTTGTTATTTTCGGGCTCAAATTCCTTTGATTAGCCTTGCGGCTCTCTCATGGTCCTGTGTGCTCCATAGGTTTTCTCATGTTTTTTGCAAAGAGAAAAGCTTGAGTAAAAAAAGGACCTTGATGTATTTTTGCTTTTCAGTTCTTTGCAAGACCATAAAAAGCGCTCAGACGCAAGCTTTTTAAAAATTTGCACAAAAAATTTTTAGAATTTTTGGGGATTTTATCCCTTTGTGTCGTAAAATATCATCATTAATGGCAATGATATAATTGATGGCAATGATATAAGTTCCGTAAAACCATGAGGTGTTTTTAATTGAGAATATGCGGTGAATATTTGAGGGTGGCTTGTCCGGATAATCTTGTGAAATGAACCGCATAAAATGGGAAGTTAAAAGAGTTCTGTTCTGAGAAGATGGATTGTTTACCAACTGGATAGGGAAAGGACTTCTGTCCTTTGAGGTGTGGGAGGCAAGTTAAGAACAGAGAGTGTAGCGCCCTATATCATAATGTTAAAAGTTTTCATTCTCATCAGAGATGCGCTGTAAAATGGCTCTCTTTTTTACAGTGGTAAGAGTTCTAAATCTTTTTAAAAGCAGGTATTCTTCTGTGCTCGATGCGATTTCATCATGGTGGTATGTGGGCTGTTTTTTTGTTAAGCGGCATAAAAAAAGGAAACCGGAACATTCAATATATCGGAAATTTCTTTTAAACGCCCTGCGCTGACACGATTTAAGCCGTTTTCATATTTCTGGATTTGTTGGAAAGTAACACCCAAATGTTGACCTAATGTTTTTTGAGACATCTTCAACATTTTTCGTCTAAAACGAATTTTTTTGCCAATGAATTTGTCACTGAAAATGTCGTTATAAGGATTTTACCGATACCCTAGAAAATGCTACACGGGATATAGAAAGCTATTCAGCTGCTTCAATCACAGATAAACCAAGTTTTGCATTTACATCTTCGCGTAACAATTCACTAGGGTGTGGGGCATTTTCATTATTTTTAGTATTCTTCTTTTCTTAAATCTCAAAGCTATAATTTACGCTATTTTGTATTGTCACAATCTATAATAAAATTTATCCACTCTGGCTAAAAATGAGGTTTTTTATTGAGGTGCAAATCTCTTTGCCTTTCGCAAGAGCTTTTAAGTCTTTATGTGTAAAATATAGAGAAAATTCACATTAAATAGCGGGTTCATCTGGGCTGAGTACTTATATGAGCACGTGGTTCTCCGTTCACATTATACTGAAGAAGAGACACTATAACTCTACTATTTAATTGTATTCTATAACTCAAATTCACACCCATGTTTTGCTGCTTTTGAGGTTGATCTGTATAGATCACATTATATCCATTCCGTCGCAACAGATTGATAAATAAAGGAGTAAAGCTGTCTGCTGTATTATTTTTCTTTATAAGAAGTGTGGTTGTAGCGGGTGGTAGAGATCTCTTGATATCGCTAATAAATTTGTTAGCGACTAATTGTGCCTGACGCTTTGTAAGACTTTGATCAACATAATTTGATGAATAATTGCCTACAGATGCGCAACCTGCCACCAACACAACCGGTGACAGCAATAAATATTTTAACATCGTTAATTCCCCTTACTTATTGTTGCTCTTTTTTGCGAAGCTCCTATTCCAGAAATAAGAGCAACTTTACTCATCGTTACATTAACAACATATCGGCATCTAATCAATCGGTTAATTAATCAATGAATAATGGTTTCAGCTGTAAAGGCTGCTTGAAGTGCTTCTGGTGGCGTATATTTTAATAAACAGCTGTTTTTGGTAATTGTGATAAAAAAGCAATTTTTTGCGTTTGCATGTTAAGATCATATCCTCTATCACCATTATAAAATGAGGCGTTAGGTGCTGTTCCAGATCGACCAAAAAAATTTTCAAGCATTGCTTTTTGAAGGCTATCTTTTTTAAATACGTATGAATGCTTATTCTGTTTGCTGTAAAATGTTATCGTTTGAGGTGTGGTGCTATAAGACATCAAACTTTGCACATGTGATATTTTTATGAGAATGTGTGGTGAATATATGAGGGGGGCTTGTCCGGATAATCTTGTGAAATGAACCACATGAAATCGGAAGCTAAAAGAGTTCTGTTCTGAGAAGACGGATTGTTTCCCAACTGGATAGGGAAGGGACTTCTGTCCTTTGAGGTGTGGGAGGCAAGTTAAGAACAAAGAGTGTAGCGCCCTATATTATAATGTTAAAAGTTTTCATTCTGATCAGCGATGAGCTGTAAAATGGCTCTCTTTTTTACAGTGGTTAGAACTCTAAATCTTTTGAGCAGCAGGTATTCTTCTGTGCTTGATGCGATTTCATCATGGTGGTATGGGGGCTGTTGTTTTGTTAAGATATCGGCATAGAAAAAGGAAACCGGAACATTCAAGATATCGGAAATCTCTTTTAAACGCCCTGCACTGACACGATTTAAGCCGTTTTCATATTTCTGGATTTGTTGGAAAGTAACACCTAAATGTTGACCTAATGTTTTTTGAGACATCTTCAACATTTTTCGTCTAAAACGAACTTTTTTGCCTACAAAAAGATCAATATTAAGATTTTTACTTTGCATTTTAAAGCCCCCCGCCGGGTGCGAGCGCCCTCGCGTTGGTATTCCGGGAGTCTAAAAACACTGACCTCGAATCAGCATTTTGCTTTTAGTGCTTAAAGCACCTGGACATAGCAAAATCTCCCGGAATTCCGGGACACCCGCAAAGCGGGGTAAATTTATGTACGAGGTTTCGGGTTTTTAGAGCCCTATTGGTCGTTGCGTATGCGACCAAAACATCTTTTAATTCATAAAGTAATTTTAGGAAATTTACAATAAAAAATAGCTTTTTACTGAGAGTCGGCGTGTTTTTCGTCCAAGAAAAAAGAATGAAAAAATAGAGCTTTCGGAATTTTCGCGATAGCCTAGTTCTTTTGCTTATTGGATATTGTTTGTTAAGTAAATGATACCAGTGCGTTTTCTTTACCAATGAAAATGTCGTTATAAAGATCTTTGGTTTGCATTTCCCTCCGACGGGGTGCGAGCGCCCTCGCGTTGGTATTCCGGGAGCTTGAAAATACTGAACTCAAATCAGCCTTTTTGCTTTTAGTGCTTATCGCCCCTGGACAGAGCAAAATCTCCCGGAATTTCTATAAATTTTATCTCTTTGAAGCAGAGAGGAGTATTTTAAAAAACAGGAAGGAGCTTTATTGCTTCTTTGTGCGCTTTTTCTAGTTGTGTTTTGTCCATGCCTTGGAGCATTATTTCAAGATCAGGAGCTTGCATTTTTGCCTCTTTTGCGAGCATATACCATGCCGCTGCCATTATTATATCGCCTTTTGTTCCTGTGCCATCTCGATAAAGCCTTGCAAGGGAAATCTGTGCTGGTGCTATCATGTTGATAGCATTTCTTTGAAGTAAATGAAAAGCACGGGGAAAATCTGTTTCTCCTCCACGCCCCTGTATAAGCCATTGTGCTAAATGAAGTTGAGCTTTTAAGTGGTTGTTTTGAGCCGCTACCTCCATGAGTTTGCGAGCATTGCGATCATCCTTTGGTCGTTTTAACGTGCCTAAGGAAAGAATTTTTGCAGCAGAAAAAGCAGCTTCAGCATCTCCAAGAGCAGCACCTTTTAAGTACAATTTTAAGGCTTGCTCGATTGCTTCATTTTCACGGCTTTGAGAAGAAACACCAGGGAGAGCTTGTTTTTCCTGTGCGGCTTTATAAAGAAGCAGTTGTCCATAATAAAAATAGGCTTCCTTGACGCCTGCATTGACAGATTTTTGAATGAACTGTTCACCAAGTTCTTGATTTTGTTTTATAAAGTTACCATCAAACAACATAAGCCCATAGCGTAGTTGTGCTTGGGGTTCCCCCTGTTTTGCGGCGCGTTCAAACCATAAAGCAGCACGCGCACCGTCAATAGGGACAGCACATCCCTCCATATAAATTCGGGCAAGAAGAGTTTGTGCAAAAGGATCATTTTTTTCAGCACGTCGGAGTGCTTCACGAAAAGCTTTTAAATAATAACCTTGGATGTAATAGTCATAGGCTTGATCATAGTCTCCAGCTTTTAAGGGCTGAAAAGGTTCTTGAGTGTTTGAAGCTTCTTGAATCGTATTGAAAGAGTCTTCAGAACTTGAGAATTCTTCAGTGTTTCCAGCTGAATTGACAGCAGAACTTGCAAGGCCAAGCACGCCTAAGATAAGCAGCTTCACGCTTCTCTTGATCATGGTGTTTTCTCCTCATTACCGATCAGAACTTTCACATTTTTTTTTCATCATTACAAGCCGTATAAGAATTTCATTTCTATATTACTTTTTATCTCTCAGTTTTTCGTCTTAGTTAAGGTAGGGTTGGGGAAGCTAAAAAAATAGCATAAATTTCGACGAGAGCCAGACTGTTAAAAATAGTCCTGTTAAAAATAGTCCTGTTAAAAATAATAATGATAAAGGGTTATTGTGTGTAAAAATGCTTATCGTCTATTATATTAAGGGCATCTCCTCCTAAAATGAAAAAATGCTTACAATGGGGGCTGCTTTTTAAAATACTTATGAATGCTTATGAATAGCGCGCTATCCGTGTGATATTGTTTGCACTCTCATCAGAGATCAGCTGTAAAAAGGCTTTCTTTTTAACCGTTGTTAGAGTTCTAAATCTTTTGAGCAGCAGGTATTCCTCTGTGTTCGATGCGATCTCATCATGATGATATGGGGACTGTTGTTTTGTTAAGATATCCGCGTAAAAAAAGGAAAGTGGAACATTTAAAATATCAGAAATTTCCATTAAACGCCCTGCGCTGACACGATTTAAGCCTTTTTCATATTTCTGGATTTGTTGGAAAGTGACGCCTAGATGTTGACCTAATGTTTTTTGAGACATTTTTAGCATTTTTCGTTTTAAGCGAATTTTTTTGCCAATAAAAAGATCAATATTAAGATTTTGAGATTGCATTTTTCCCCGCCGGTTGCGAGCGCCCTCGCATGAGTATTCCGGGAGCTTGAAAACACTGAATCCGAGTCAGCCTTTTTGCTTTTAGTGCTTAAAGCACCTGGACATAGCAAAAACTCCCGGAATTCCGGGATACCCACAAAGTGGGTTCATTTTTACGCTCGGATCTAGGGTTTTCAAGGCCCCTTTTGGTCGTTGCGTATGCGACCAAAACATCTTTTAATTCATAAAGTAATTTTAGGAAATTTACAATAAAAATTAAAATAGTGTCTCTTAACGTGTCGTTTTTTAAAATAGAGGGGTGGTATGTTTTGCATTCAAGCAATAAAGTGTTACAAAGGGGACTTTGAATAGTGCGTGCTATCCGTGTGATGTTAGTTTGCATTCTCTTCAGAGATCAGTTGTAAAAAGGCTTTCTTTTTTACCGTTGTGAGAGTTCTAAATCTTTTGAGCAGCAGATATTCCTCTGTGCTTGATGCGATTTCATCATGGTGGTATGGGGGCTGTTGTTTTGTAATGATATTGGCATAGAAAAAGGAAAGTGGAACATTCAAAATATCAGAAATTTCCATTAAACGCCCTGCGCTGACACGATTTAAGCCTTTTTCATATTTTTGAATTTGTTGGAAAGTAACACCTAAATGTTGACCTAATGTTTTTTGAGACATTTTTAGCATTTTTCGTTTTAAGCGAATTTTTTTGCCAATAAAAAGATCAATATTAAGATTTTGAGATTGCATGTTTCCCCGCCGGTTGCGAGCGCCCTCGCATGAGTATTCCGGGAGCTTGAAAGTACTGAAATCTAATCAGCTTTTTTTGCTTTTAGTGCTGAGAGCACCTGGACATAGCAAAAACTCCCGGAATTCCGGGATACCCACAAAGTGGGATAAATTCATGTTTAGATTTTCGGGCTTTCAAGACCCTCTTGGTCGTTGCGTATGCGACCAAAACATCTTTTAATTCATAAAGTAATTTTAAGAAATTTACAATAAAAATAGTTTTTTACTTACAAAATTTGTTTTTTAATGAGAGGCTATCCGCTTCTTAAATCTCTCTGGAATGATTGTCAAAATCATGACATTAGCCCCCGTGTTTTTTGAGAGGGTTAAAAAGCCTTAAGTTTTAAGATCAAAAGAACTTTGGACGCTTAAAAGTTAAATATTTTCAATTCGCTAGTATTGACAACATAGCGAAGAGTAATTATCTTCAATATTCAGGAATAGAAAGGACATATATTATGAAGACCACCCTTTCTCCGCTAATTTCAGAGTTCGAAACCGTTGAACAGGAAAGCAGCTACACTGCATGGCTGCGCGATAAGGTAGCGAGCAGTCTTGCAAATCCATATCCTCCTATTCCGCATGATGAGGTTATGGCTGAAATGGAAGTTATAATCAGTCAGCTTGAAGCTGAACAGAAAAAGTGATGCTTCCGGTTGTTTGGTTGTCTTCGGCGCGCGATGATTTGCGTCAGATTTTAACTTATATTGCTCGCGAAAATTCATCTGCTGCGCGCCGAATGAAAAGGTTTTTGGAAGCATCCGTATTGCCATTGGCTGAACATCCATATTTATACAGACAGAGTGAGAAGGTATTAGGATTACGAGAAATTGTAGCGCATCCAAATTACCTTATATTGATCGAGTAGCTGCACATCAAATCGAAATTGTAGCTGTAGTACATGCCCGACGTGAATTTCCTATTTTTCTTTAATCTAATCAGAGGCTATCTGCCTCTTAAACCTTTCTGTAACAATTACCAAAATTATGACATCAGCCCCCGTGTTTATCAAAGAGACTAAAATGATTTCTTCTATGGTAATGAATTTCGGTACCTTCATTAAAATTTGCACAATCGCTTGCTGTTTGAATAAGAGTGGGGGTGATCGTTTCTTTAAGCCTATAGGATGTGTGTGTCTGTGGAATGTGGTGGGGTGCCTTGTGGTTTTGGGCGTGCGCTTTAAAAAATAAACATAAGCATTATTCAAATTTAACGTGATGCTGTAGCAATTTTTTTTGCATCTAAATTGTAGCCGGCTTCACATAGTCGATCACAAAGATCCGGAAGTGTTTCTTTTACGTGTTCATTAAAAGGAATGTATTTAAGCCCACCAAAATCTGAAGGGAGTTCAAGGTCTTGTTTTTTTAGAATAGCGACATTTTTGCGAGAAAGTGCAGCGGTTAACATGCCCATTTCGAAAATAACGTTTTGTCGTGCACGAAATTGTTCTTTTTTTTCCTTGTCAGATCTAGCATAGCCTATATCATCGGGAGTAAATAGCACAATACCAAATCCTATAGAATCGTTACAAGCTTCTTTTTCCAAAATTTCAATGAGGGTTAAACCATTACCACCAGTATTTTTTAAGATGTATGGTTCGAGATCAAGCCTGCGAAGAATAAGTTCAAGTTGCTCTAGAGCAATATGGTCATGGCCATGAACGATAAAGATTTTTTTATTTGAGGGATTGGGGGCAGTTTTTGAAGAAGATGTTTCTTCTAGATGCTTTGCTAAATCTTCTATTAACTTTTGTTTTATGTTTGCGCTGCCTTGAACTTGAAGTTTTCCTGTGCTTTTAAACCAATTAATAGTGCCTCCTTCGTAGGTTTTGATCTGATATCCTTCAGGGGATGGATGTGATAGAGGTTTAGTTTCTTTGATTTGATATCCAGCTTTGCGAATTATGTTTTTAAGATCTTCAAGTGTTCCGCTATATTGCATTTTTATGTCCCCTGCATATTTGTATCATCAGCTATTGGTATTCAGTACCAATATTGAAAATGACCATTTTCCCCAATCATAATGCTTTGTCTTTATAAGACATTGAACGAGAAAGTTTTTATGATCCTTTTTTCTATATATTATATGAAAAAAAGACGCTAGATTTTTCATCAATTTGATTGAATTATTAAGCAATTTTATTGAGTTTCGAGGTATCCTCTTTATCTGTTATTGTGTGTTCTATATAAGTAATATAGTGGTGAGTGTTTGGATTTTTATTAACGCTTTATTTATAAATTCTCCTCCTATATTACAAGGGGGTGTTTTCACATTTTTCTTGCATTGTTTTAAGCAGTATTAAGGGGTTGTCGTTCCCAAAAATCACTTCTTCTACAGCAATGAATTCACATCCAGTCTTTAAGACTTCATCAAAGGTTGAAAAATCGCTTCCTGCTTGGATAATGGCGGGGGTTTGCATAATTTCTGCCCACCATGTTGCTAACTGGAGATTGCGGGGGTGCGCTTGGGTTTTTTTATCAGCACCGAGTTTTCCAAAGAACAGGTAATCAACACCTGTTTCCGCTGCAAGCATAGCACTATGGCGATTGCGTAAATTGCCAAAGCCTATAATTTTTTGTTCCTTTTGCTGATTTTTGAAGCTTTCAAGAGCGTTAAGATCATCTTCTATGTGCAATCCATCAGCCTTTATGCGCCCAGCAATGCGGCTGTCATCAGCGATGAGAAGGGCTGCGTTATGATGTTGAATATCTTCTGCGTAAGTTTGCGCTTGTTGTTGTAAAAAAGAGCTATCATCTTTCAACTTTTCAGAATCATAGAGGATGACGCATGCAAAAGACTTTGTTTGCAAAATTTGCTGCAAAAATGTGTGTGGGGTGTTGCGCCGAACATCAAGTGTTAAAATCAACTGAGGGAAAAGAGGTGGATCAATTGGTTTATTTTTTTGTTGTGTCATGTCAAATCCCTGTTTCTTAGAAAAAATAATGCTTAAAAATTAAAGTTTCATTCTATTATGCTTATTTGTGATAAAAGTGACCACCATTTTCACGTAATTTAAAGGATTTGTGGGTGTGTGGGAGCCTTTTTATGAGAAATGAAAGTGTTTTAAAGCATAATATGTTGCCTTTTTGTTGTGATACACGTATGGACGCTTTTCGTTCTTTTACCTTTTAAAAAATAAACGCTTAAAATGAAACTTGACTCTTAAAAATTAAAATTTCATCCTGTTCATGCTTGTTGGCAATAAGGGTAAGCACCATTTTTATGGGACTTCAAGGGGTTTTTGGCGTGTGGGAGTCCACTGATGAAATACCAAGGTATTCGTGAGCATAATACTCAGCCTTTTCGCCGTGATACACGTATTGATGTTTTTCGTTCTTTAGCTTTATTGACGATTTTCATCAACCATATTCCCAGAACGATCTATGAGTCTTTTACCCATAGAAATTTCGGTTTTTCTGATTGTGCAGAAGTGTTTGTTTTGCTTTCAGGGATTGCGCTTGGATTAAGCTTTCATGGACGGTTACAGCAAAAATCCTTTGCTTTTATCATCCGAAAACTGTGGTACAGAGCTTTGCAGCTCTATGGCGCATATCTTTTTACTACTTTTGTTACGTTAAGCCTTTTTTTTGCTGCCTTTTTATTATGGCGAACAGAGAAACTTTTATCGATGAACAATGTGGGACTCTTTTTTAAAGAGCCTGGTATCGCATTTTTGAGTACCTTAAGTTTTGGGCATCAATTGGGATATAATAATATTCTTCCACTTTATATCGTTTTGATGTTTTTTGCGCCTTTTATCCTTTATTTGAGTTGTAAACAGACAAAATGGCTTCTTTTGGGCTCGTTTACGCTGTATCTTATCTGCGGATTTTATAAAATTGCTCCTCCTTCTTATCCTTTAGAAGGAAAGTGGTTTTTAAACCCTTTGTCTTGGCAATTCTTATTTGTCATAGGATTGACCAGTACTTTAGCGCTTAAACAAGGAAAAAAAATCGCTTTTCAGTCTTTTTGGATTGTTTGTGCGGCAGCGTATCTCTTGTTGGCACTGTTATGGGTTCGCTTAAACTGGTGGGGCATTTTGGGGTGGCTTGGCTGGTCTTCCCCATTGTTGAACTTTAATAAAACCTTTTTAAGCTTGCCACGTTTACTCCATGTTCTTGCATTAGCCTTTTTCATTCTTTCTTTGCCAAGCATCAATAAATGGTTTTATGTCTCTCAGAAACATCCTTTAGCAATCTTAGGAAAACATAGTTTACCGGTCTTTGTAACGGGAACCATTTTTGCGATGTTTGGACAAATTATAAAAACAGTGATGACAGAAACGTTTTTTTCCGATACCCTCTTAATAATAACGGGTATTGCTCTGCAATTTGGAGTCGCCTATTATTGTGAAAAACGGCGATCTTGGCAGTGGTCCTTTTCAAGGAAACTGATCCGTTTATAAGAAAAACGCTCCTATAGTGTTTGTTGGGTGCGTTAACCTTAGTATAAAAAGCGCGTTGCGCAAAAAAATTAAAAGAGGTAGCAGTTTTAAAAAAAGCGTTCTACACAGCAACAAAAGAAACTTTTTAATACTCTGTTCGTTGAGTGGTATAATTTTGTGCTGATACTTGGAGTATAAAAGCGTGAGTGTACATAAACGTCCATATGATGAACCTATTATCATGATTGAGCATAATGCTTTTGAAAATGCTTTTAATCGTCTCTATGAAGAAACAATGGCGCTGATTGAAAAAACCGCAGCGTATATTGATTCAGAAGGGAAATTAGTAGCACGTTCCCTTTCGGCAGAAGTTTCTGCAATCTATGCGAAAGAAGCTATGTATTTAAGTACACGACTTATGCAAATCGCTTCTCAACTCCTTCTTCTTCGCGCAGAGCGTGAAGGGGAAATGTCATCAGAACAAATAAAAAAAGAAATTGTAAAAGTATCACTTCATACACCGACATTGGAACTTGAAACCCCTCATTGGCATGAATTGCCAGAAATTTTTCGCCAATTTGTTTCTCATTCATTGCGTTTAGAAGCGCGCATACAGTATATGCGTGCTGGTTGGGAAACTGCAGCCTCCTGTGCCTTAGAAGATGATAATCCAGTAGGAAAACAAATCGAATTGCTCAAAACAGCCTTTGGGCGTTCTTAGAGGTATTTCCTTGCTTTGCACGAAGGGGAAATGTCATCAGAACAAATAAAAAAAGAAATTGTAAAAGTATCACTTCATACACCGACATTGGAACTTTTCCCTTTTATTGGCATGAATTGCCAGAAGTTTTTCGCCAATTTGTTTCTCATTCATTGCTTTTAAGAGCGTGCATTTTTTCGTTTAGATATGCGGCTGTAGTTTAAGCACTCTGGTAAATAAGGGGCGGTTGTAGTTTAAGCGCTGATAATCCAGTGGGAAAACAAATCGAATTACTGAAAACAGCTTTTGGGCGTTCTGAGAAGAATAGCTCCTTGCTTCTTTCTGGCGATATTTAGAGCAGTATACCCATTTTTTACAACCGAAATTTCACAACTAAAACTAATCTAGAGTGCTTTTTTCTGCCTAATTTCTATTTGAGCGTAGGAAATATCTTGAGCTTATAGCTGAGAGGGGGGTAGAGGGAGGGGGTGTATAGGTATTGATTGCGAATTATGGCATGAGATGTGGGTATGGTTGGTCTTGTGGGAAATCGGCTTTGGTTGATTGCAGCTGGAACACTTTCTGTTGATATATCCTGTGATTTTGTTTTGGCTATGATAATAATCAGGCGCTAGATAGAGCTGGGGCTTGTACATCAATTTATTTATGCTCTATAATTTATGCCTATAAAGTTGCTGTAAAGCGTGTGTTAATGAGGATGATACACATTGTGTCAGTTTTTGGGCTTCTCTTGTTTTGAATGGAAGTTATTTTCTTCGCGTAAAATAAAACATCCAAAATAAAGTGCTCTATAATGAATGCCTCGGGGGTTCTTTGTGCCCCCATGCATAATGTCCCTCTCTATGCAATGTCATTGTGGTGTAATGGGCATATTCAAAAATACCTCTCAGTTCTTGTTTACATCCATTGAGCTCCCTCATCTTTACGCTTGCAAAATATTTGCCAGTCCTCAATGTTGCGACAGCCCTTGGCTCTTGAGACGGTTCATTAGAGGCATTTTAGTTCTTTCTTGCACAGGTTCACTTCACACGGAAATCCCACGTGTGATGTGCAGATAAAAAATTTTGATTGATTCAATATAAAGAGGTTTGTAATGAGAAAATCTTACGATATTCGGGATTCTTATTCAACATACAAAATAATGAATTATCTCTATAAATCAATGTATTGATTTATTATGGTAGCGTCATGCTATAACGTAAAAAGTTTCCGTAAAGTGTATACTATCTATTGCATAGTCTCTTTACACTTAATGAATGTACAATCCAGCACTCTCTATTTGCTCGCTTGCGATGTTTAACTGTTATGGCATTGGACATGATACAGAAAGGGAATTTTTATGTTTTATAAGGTGTTTGATAGGGTGCTTGCTTGTGATGTGTGAATGGTTTTGATTGATTTCAGTTAGGCTTCATAAAGTATGTTTCATAAAGATGCTGTTCGTTGTGTGTTATAATTGGGGGGCATGATCATCTTTTTACTGGTTTTGTCTTGTGCGACTGTTTTCTTTGTGGTCTTGTCTTTATTCACATCTTTATTCACAGGGGGGAAAAGTGTATAGACTGTAGTTTATGGCAGAGACGATTCGTATTATAGGCATTGATCCCGGATTACGGCGTACAGGGTGGGGCGTTATCGATGTTGCGGGTAATCGTCTTCAGTTTATTGCAGCAGGGACGGTTTCTTCTGATGTAAAGTGTGAGCTGGCTTCCAGATTATGTCAGATCCACAAAGGTCTTTCAGAGGTTGTGCATCAATTTATGCCCCATGAAGCCGCTGTAGAACATGTGTTTGTCAACAAAGATGCTACAGCAACTTTAAAACTTGGGCAAGCGCGTGCAATTGCATTGCTGGTTCCTGCGCAAGCCAATCTTCCTGTTTTTGAATATGCGCCCAACAAAGTGAAAAAATCGGTTATTGGTGTTGGACATGGGGCTAAAGAACAAATCCATATGATGGTAAAAGTTTTCCTCCCACGGGCTGAATTTGATAGCAGTGATGCGGCTGATGCTCTTGCTCTTGCTCTTTGTCATAGTATGCACCGTAAGAGTATTGGCCGATCTTATCAGGCAAGGATGGCGGTATGATTGGGGTGGAAGCATGATTGGCAAATTAAAGGGCACCCTTGAACATATCTTTGATGATCATATCCTTCTTGATGTTCACGGTGTGGGTTATGTTGTTTTTGTTTCAAATCGGCTGCGTCCTTCTTTACCCTCTGTTGGGGAGGCGTTAAGCCTTTTTATTGAAACGCATGTTCGTGAAGAAGCAATCCGCCTTTTTGGCTTTGCTACAAGAGCTGAACAGGAGTGGTTTTGTCTTCTACAAAATGTTCCTGGAGTAGGGGCAAAGGTTGCTTTGGCAATCTTGGGTACTTTATCACCAGATGAACTCGCACAGGCTATTGCCTTAAACGATGTTGCGATGATTAGTCGAGCGCCGGGCGTTGGTAAAAAAGTCAGTGAAAGAATTGTGGGTGAGTTGAAAAGTAAAACACTCCCCTTTGAACAAGCGCTCAAGACTGTTTCGGTTCCTCAGCGTGAGATGACCAATCAACCTGCGCATGATGCGCTTTCTGCGTTGATGAAGCTAGGGTTTGAACGGGAGCAAGCATCCCGTGCTCTTGCTCTTGCGATGAACGCTCTTGAGGGGGAAACTGTTTCTTCTGCTCTGCTGATCCGCCATAGTCTCAAATTGCTTTCTTCTCCTACTTAAAATCAAGGTAACAATGCATAAAGATGAAGATAAACGCCTTCTGGGTTCCGCACCCCTTCCTAACGATCCAGATCGTTCCTTAAGACCACAAGTTCTCGATGATTTTATTGGTCAAGAAGCGGCACGGGCTAATTTAAAAATATTTATTGAAGCAGCAAAAACGCGGCAAGAAGCGCTGGATCATGTTTTGTTTGTAGGACCACCGGGACTGGGAAAAACAACGCTTTCACAGATTATGGCAAAAGAATTAGGCGTTAATTTTCGCTCTACTTCAGGACCGGTCATCGCTAAAGCAGGAGATTTAGCCGCTCTCTTGACCAATCTCGAAGAACGTGATGTCTTGTTTATTGATGAAATTCATCGCTTAAATCCGGCGATTGAGGAAATTCTTTATCCAGCCATGGAAGATTATCAACTTGATTTGATCATTGGGGAGGGGCCGGCCGCACGCTCGGTGAAAATTGATCTGGCTAAATTTACTTTGGTAGCGGCAACTACACGTTTGGGGCTTTTGACCACACCGCTGAGAGACCGTTTTGGCATCCCAATTCGTCTCAATTTTTATACGATAGAAGAATTGGAATATATTGTGCAGCGTAATGCACGGCTTTTTGCCGTCAAGATCAGTGATGATGGTGCTCATGAAATTGCACGCCGAGCACGGGGGACTCCTCGTATTGCTGGGCGGCTTTTACGGCGTGTTTGTGATTTTGCTTTGGTTAAACAGGCAAAACAAATTGACCAAAAAATCGCCGATGAAGCGCTTTCGCGCCTTGAGGTCGATCATCTTGGGCTTGATCCGCTTGATCGCCGCTACTTGCTCCTGATTGCGGAAACTTTTTTAGGGGGACCGGTGGGGATTGAAACAATTGCTGCTGCTTTATCAGAACCACGCGATGCCATTGAAGATATTGTTGAACCGTATTTGCTCCAACAAGGTTTTATTCAAAGAACCGCTCGTGGACGCATTCTAACTGAAAAGGCTTGGAGCCATTTAGGGCTTTCTGCTCCTGTCTCTACAACGTCTATACAAAGGCGTTCTCAACTTTCTGATGCTCAAGACAATTCATCACTTCAGACGTCTTTATGGGATGGGGAAGATGACTAAGACATTCTCTTTAATTAAAAGAAACTATGTGAATATTTTATAGTAAGGTCATAAAATACAAGAGACGTGCTTCTTTTAGCATATTCTGACCAAAAAGGTCTTGCACGATTAAGGGGGCTTTTGCTTTTCACAACTTCAACACAAAAATGTGTTCAATCTTTTGATTGATAAACAATTTGCTATATTAGATGATTTTATGGGACATGAAGCCAATGACAGAAATAACTCCTTTTAAGAGCAATCATACAAATGCTTTTCATAATTTTCAGGTCCGCGTTTATGTTGCGGATACAGATTTTTCCGGTGTGGTTTATCATGCGCGTTATCTTGAGTTTTTTGAACGAGGACGTTCAGAGTTTTTACGGGATACCGGTTTTAATAATAAGATGTTAGCAGCAGGGGTTGAGGGGGAAAAACTGTTTTTTGTTGTGCGTCATATGGAAATTAATTTTTCAAGACCAGCTAAAATTGATAATCTTTTAGTTGTTAAAACACGTGTTACTCATATCCAAGGGGCACGCTTTTTTATGGAGCAATCTATTTTGCATGAGGCGACCACGTTGGTAACAGCCAAAGTTGAAATTGCTCTGATTAATGAGGAGGCAAAACCGCGACGTTTACCCAAAGAACTTTTTGCAAAAATGCTTGGTTAAAAGTGTTATTCATTGAACGAGCAGCTTTAGGAGAGATCAGGGGATATAAAGTAATCTATAATCTAAGACATACATTTATCATAGCCTAAATGTTTTCCAACAAGGTCACGCGATACATCAAAAGAAAGCGCCTCTACTACAGTAGCTACAATAAATTGAAGATGATATCCCACAAAATTAAACACGCTTCATCTATGTTATGATTCAAAATCAATGTCTTATTATCCATTTTCTGCTATAAACTGAAAATACTTTTCTTTCTTTTGAAGAAAGGTTCGTTGGCATAGGAAAACAGCAGAAAAGGACAAAACAAAAAAAGAAATAAAAAATGGATTAAGATTTATTTTTATAAAAATGCACATACCCAGCAAAATATTGCAATGTTGCAATAAAGTGATAATAAGCTATTAGGTCAAAAATTTTCTCAAAACACTTAAAGGGTGTTTTAAGCAATTTGATTTGTTTTTTACTGGATTGTCATTTGGCATCACAAGAGCGCATGTCCGATCCATTTTCATCCATAATACATGGCTTTATCTGTGCTTCTAAACGCAGTGAATGAGTGAGAGGTCAATGTATACAAAGCAGAAATGCATTTTTGATTTAAAGTTTTAAAAGCATATTATTTTATATGATAGATCGACTCAGAAAGGTAAATTATCACTTCTCACGGGCACAAATTCCAATAGAGTAATGAGAGTAAAATACTTTCATTTCAAATCTGTACATGTTGAAACAATTAAAATCATTTGCTTACATATCATAAGATGAGCAATATAAATCATTGAAAAATTGTAAAAATATTTTTTATAGATCATTCTCAATGCAATAACGATCAAATATCGCAAGTGAGAAAAGAGAACGAAGAAGCCTGTTTTCATGAAGTAAAGATGTGAAAAGGCTTTTTTCATGTTACAGAAGCTTTTACGTTATACCATGCCATGGTGTCAGAGAGATGATGGGCATTGAAAGGGATTAATTCACAACACAATGAGACTATATGAGACTTACACTAGATTTATGGGACTTACATTAGGGTGCATGGGTGAGGCACATTGTTGTGAGGCATTTTATGGTGGTTTATTGTCGTTTTTTTGTGTTCGAGGGTGTCCCCGTATTAAATTTGATGCAAAATGAGAGAAAAAATAGTCTGAGGTAAAGCGTAATCTTTCATGATTATAACATATTTATTTATAATGATAATTTATTGCGTTGTCATTTTCAGATAACTCTGAAACTTGTAAGATTTTTTCTTTTCAAGCTCTATTGCTGCCAATTAATAAAAAACATTTTCTTACATGTCACAAGCGGGCTTGGTGAGTGGGGACAAAAACACTTAAGATAAGGAATAAAAATGCCTCTTATGAATGTTTTCAAGTGCTAAGACTTATCACTGCATTTTAAGTTTAAAACGTGTATGAGGGTTTAGCTTTCTTTTCATGAGCGTAAAGATGGTGGTGCATAATAGATTTGATATCACGCATTTTTATATCTTTTATTTTTATAGCATTTATGGGGAAGGCTTTATCGTTATATTTTTCATAAATGCTGTTGTGAAATGAGGGGTGTGTGTGTTGAGGGATGTCTCTCGTCATCACTTTTTAAGGAAATTTAAAAAACAAGTCTTGTTTTAGCGCATGGATTTATGTGAGACTAAAGTTTTTTACTTAAATTTAGAAACTATAAAATAATCTGTTTTATAGAATTTTAAAAAATACACCTTTTATTTAGAGGGACAAAAATTATGCCGCATGGTGAACTAACGAATCCGGAAACAATTGGAATGTTGCATTTGTTTATGCAAGCGAGTTGGATCGTGAAAGGTGTTATGATCGGGTTGCTGCTCGCTTCCATTTGGAGTTGGGCAATTATTTTTGATAAAATTTTTACGTATCGGAGAATACGGCGTGAAATAAAGCAGTTTGAACGTACATTTTGGTCAGGCAAAGCGCTAGAAGATCTTTATGCATCATGTAAAAGTCAACGCACCAATAGTATATCCGCAGTTTTTATGGCGGCAATGGTTGAATGGAAAAAATCTCTTGAAAAAGGGACCCATACATCGAAAAGTTTGCAGAGCAGAATTGATAAGGCTATGGATTTGACGCTGGGGCGTGAAAGTGAAAAAATAGAATCAAAATTAAGTTTTCTTGCGACATTGGGATCTGCGGGACCCTTTATCGGACTTTTTGGAACAGTTATTGGTATTATGGAGTCTTTTCTTTCTATTTCAGCTTCTCAAAATACATCACTTGCCATTGTCGCGCCAGGGATTGCAGAAGCGCTTTTGGCAACCGCTATTGGTTTGTTTGCAGCAATTCCAGCCGTTATTGCTTATAACAAGTTGACTCATGAAAGTGCGCGCATCATTGCACAAATAGAAAATTTTGCCGATGAATTTTCAACAATTGTATCGCGGCGTATTGATGAAACACGCACAGCACCTTCCTCTTTATAAAAAGGAGCTTATCCCATGGGAATTTCTGTTGCTTCTTCTTCTCGGAAAAATAAACGTAGGCGCCATCATTCACGAAGCCAACTGATGAGTGAGATCAATGTTACTCCTTTTGTGGATGTCATGCTGGTCTTGTTGATTATCTTTATGGTCTCTGCTCCCCTTTTAGTGAACGGTGTTCCTCTAGATTTGCCTCGTAGTCAAGCGGGTCCTGTACGAGCTCAAAAAACGCCCCTTACGGTTTCACTTGACGCGCAAGGGCGTTTTGCCATTAATCAAGATTATTATGAAACGTCACAAGCACTGATTGCACACCTTAAAACTCTTCTGGAAGAAGATGCTACACAAAAAGATCAACGGGTTTTTGTGCGGGTTGCTAAAACTGTTGAATATCAACAAGTATTAAAACTGCTGGCAGATATTCAAAAAGCGGGGTTTTCTCAAGTTGCGTTAGCAAGTCTAGCACAATAAATAATAAGTGATAAAATTTCGCATACCCTGTTGTTTTTAAAATGTTTTTAAGAGAGCATAGAGTGATTAAAAATGAAAAAATATAAGTCATAAATAAGGCATAAAGAATGAACAAAGACTCCTATCATAGCATGAAACGAGGCTTGGCTTTATCCCTTGTGGTCCATGTCATTTTTCTCAGTTGGGGAGCCGTTCAGTTTACAAGCTCTGTCTCTTTACCACAACCATTGGAAGCAATTCCTATCACTCTTGCTCCTTTAGTGGACGAGTTGTCCTCTCAACAAGGATCCGTGAAGGCTCCCATCCGTGCAATTCCTGCCGTTAAACCAACTATGCAACCACCAGAGAAAGAAGATGCACGCCATATTGGAGAGGGACAAATAGATAGTCTAGCACCTTTTCAACCAAAGGAAAAACTGCGTTCTGTTGAAACAGCATCGCTACCACCAAGCAAGAACACGTCAGAAACATTTGCACCCGAACTTACAAAACCAGAATTATTAGAAGCAAAAACAGAGGATACTCCTAAGGTTGCGCCTGAGATGCCTTTGAGCACGCCGGAGGATACTCCCAAGGTTGCACCTGAGATGCCTTTGAGCACGCCGGAGGATACTCCTAAGGTTGCGCCTGAGATGCCTTTGAGCACACCGGAGGATACTCCCAAGGTTGCGCCTGAGATGCCTTTGAGCACACCACCGGAGGATACTCCTAAGGTTGCACCTGAGATGCCTTTGGAGGCACCACCGGAGGATACTCCCAAGGTTGCACCTGAGATGCCTTTGGAGGCACCACCGGAGGATACTCCCAAGGTTGCACCTGAGATGCCTTTGAGCGCGCCGGAGGATACCTCTAAGGTTGCACCTGAGATGCCTTTGAAGGCTCCGGAAGATGCGCTCAAGCCTGCGCACAAAAATGAAGAGATGATATCGCCAAAAGAATTGGCTCCAATGGTACAGAAGGTACCAGCAGAGCAGATTGTTCATCAAGCACCCAAAATTACACTTCCAGAAAAATTTTTTCTTCCACAGTTTAAACCAAAATTTGACGAAGAATTTCCAAGGAAGAAAGGGGCTGCATTGAATCAAAAGAAGCCAAAGCTTAACAAGAAAAACCAAGAGAAACAGACCATTGAAGATATTTTAGCACTGGAGGAAAATAATTTGCTCAATCGTGCGCGGTCACAAGGAGGGGGAGCAAAACGTTCTCATACACCAGAAGCTTTGGGTGCAAGAAAAAACATTGATGATACCACAAAAATGGCACAAACATTGGTCAATATTGCGGGGGGATGTATTCAACAGAAGCTTAAACTTGTGGCGCTTGGTGGCGATTTAAAAAACCGTCCGGTTGTGCGGTTGCGATTTTATTTAGATCGTGAAGGGATGGTTATGGGCGATCCTATCATTGATCCCGTAAGTGGTCTTGAGAGTCAACAAGCTATTATGATGAGGCAGGTGTATGCCGCTGTCTTTTCATGCCAACCTTATGCAGATCTCCCACGTGATCAATATGATCTATGGGGGCAAGGTTTTGACTTTAATGTTGATCCCCTCCAAGAAATAAGATGATGAATGAGAAAAAATAAATTGGCTTAACGAAAGGACACATTCCATGATGACTATAACGAGACATAAAGTTTTAGCTTGGTTTATTGTCACTTGTGGGTTGTGGCTTTCAAGTATTTCATCGGGCTATGCGCAATTGAAAGGGACTATTTCGAGCGCTGATTTTAATCCCATTCCCATTGCAATTACAGACTTTATTTCCAATGATTCGATTGGGTTGAAAATATCTGCTGTGGTGACCGCTGATCTTGAGCGGTCGGGGCTTTTTTTACCGCTTAATAAAGAAAATTTTCTTGAAAATATTTCTAATCCTAATAAACAACCGCATTTTGCGTCTTGGCAGAAAATAAAAGCGCAAGGTTTAGTTACGGGGCAAGTCATGAGAGAAATCGATGGACGTTTGAGGGTCGATTTTCGTTTATGGGATGTTTTTGGACAAAGACAATTGAAAGGACGGCGTTTTTATACCGCGACAGAACGTTGGCGGCGTGTGGCACATATGATCGCAGATGAGATCTATAGTGAGATGACAGGAGAAAGTGGTTATTTTGATACACGAATTGTTTTTATCGATGAAACAGGCCCCCAAAATGCACGCATTAAACGCTTAGCAATGATGGATCAAGATGGCGCAAATTTGATTTATATGTCTGATGGAAGTGAATTGGTGCTTACACCGCGGTTTTCCCCAAAAAGACAAGAAATGACCTATATGGCTTATGAGGACAATCAAGTACCTCATGTTTATCTTCAACAAATTGAAATGGGACAAAGAGAGTTGATCGGAACGTTTAATAACATGACAATTGCTCCGCGTTTTTCTTCTGATGGACAAAAGGTCATCATGAGTTTGTTACAAAATGATGGCAGTGCAAATCTTTACACCATGGATTTACGAACCCGTACAATGACGCGACTTACTACAACTTCTGCTATCGATACTTCTGCTTCTTATTCACCGGATGGAAAACAAATCGTCTTTTCCTCAGATCGTAGTGGAAAGCCGCAAATCTATAAAATGAATGCGGATGGGAGTGATATTCAGCGTATTTCTTCAAACGATGGGAGTTATTCGACACCTATTTGGTCACCACGGGGTGACTATATCGCCTTTACAAAACAATTAAGCGGACAATTTTCTATTGGTGTTATGCGCCCTGATGGACAAGGAGAACGAATTTTAACCACAGGGTTTCACAATGAAGGACCAACTTGGGCCCCTAATGGTCGTGTGCTGATGTTCTTTCGCAAAAATCCCGGTATGGGACCAAAAATTTATACGATTGATATTACGGGTCGCAATGAACGACAACTCCCTACACCCAATGATGCTTCGGATCCAGCATGGTCGCCTTTGCTCAATATACAGTAAAACAAAATGCTTAAAAACAGAACATAGAAGGAATATGGTCTATACAGTCTCAAGGTTACACAATATCAGTTTACACAATCTCAATTGTCTTTAATGATTTAAAAGAAGAAATTGATTATAGTGGGCATGGGGAGTTATGTAGATTTCATCCATTATCTACGGTTGTTTATTGATAATGGAATTTCCTTGGGGGAAAATGCTTAAAAAAATTCAAAACAATACCTTGAAAAAATAGAGTCGAAAATTCTGAGGTCTCTAGATTTCAACTTTTTATTCAAAGTGTCGCTATATATTTTTGACTTCCTCTTCGATCTAGTTTGCGAAGAGTCTGGACTCTTGTCAAGGGTGTTTTTCTGCTGCTCTCTGAAGTGTTTTATTTAAGTACGCTGTTGTTTTAGGTCTGAATATTGACTGATCGGTAATAGCAAAAGGACAGATTTTTAAAATAAATGACGTTATTTTATGAAACATACGACGCCATAAAGTTAATACTATAAAGTCAAAAATTTATCCGCAACGGATTAGAGAAATATAACGGCTTTTTGTACAATACTTTGCTAAACAATCAGCTCTGGCTTTCCATTTGCTTATTTTTATTCTGTGTTTTTGTCAAAACACTGTCATTTGAGGTGTGGCGATATAGGGCATATAAACCTCCTTGAGATATTTAAGTATTTTTTTAAGTGCGTGGCGAATATTTAGGGGAGTGTGTATTTTTTGAGCCGTAAGTTTCAAGTGAATTCCATGGGTGATTCGTCATAGAAATACGTCAAGAAAATCCGAATTGTTTATAGACCGGATCATCTTCATTACTTGAGGGTGGGGAGGTTAATCTTAAAGAACAAAAAGATCAAATAGAGAGGGGCTATAGGGATAATCTTTGGGGTATGTAAGAAAGGCCTGAGACTAAAGAGTTTTTTATGTTTTATTTTTTGGTGATGTTTTCTGGAATTAATGGCGGTTTTCTTGTTGCACCAACGGTTAGTCCCCGCTATTGACGCGGGGTTTTTATATGTGCGGATAAAGAGGAGAGCTGACAGATGCTTTTGAAGCCCTCATGAATGAAGAGAGGGCTTATGCAAATGGTGGGAATTATACAGATAATTTTGCCAAAATCTCATCGCTGACATCAAAATTGGCATAAACATTTTGTACATCATCATCTTCTTCTAATGTTGAAATCAGCCGTAAAACGGACAAAGCTTTTTCTTCATCTATTGGTGCAAGGGTGGTGGCTTTCCAAATCGTTTTAATCGATTCTGCTTCACCAAGTTTTGCCTCAAGAGTTTTGGAAACTTCACCAATATCTTCAAATGCGCAGGTAATATGATGTCCGGTTTCTTCTGATTGCACATCTTCGGCACCGGCTTCAATCGCTGCATCCATGATGTTATCGGCTGTTCCTGCTTCTGGCTTATAGATGATTTCACCAATCCGATTAAACATGAAACTGACCGATCCTGTTTCTCCTAGGGCTCCTCCTGATTTTGTGAAGGCGGCGCGCACATTTGAAGCGGTGCGGTTGCGGTTATCAGTTAAAGCTTCAACAATGACGGCAACGCCGCCTGGTCCATAGCCTTCATAGCGTACTTCATCATAATTTTCGACATCGGTGCCTGAAGCTTTTTTAATCGCGCGTTCAATATTATCTTTCGGCATCGATTGTGCTTTGGCATTTTGAACAGCCAGCCTTAAACGGGGATTCATGGCTGGATCAGGAGCACCTTGTTTTGCTGCTACGGTAATTTCGCGCGCAAGCTTAGAAAATATTTTCGAGCGCATTGCATCTTGACGCCCTTTACGGTGCATAATATTTTTAAATTGTGAATGGCCTGCCATAGTTTTCCTTCCTATTTGAGGGCTTTCTTTCTAGTTGGATACTCTTTAGAATTTAAGACAATAAAATACGCATCCCACCAGAATAAATGTGCCACAGCATGAGGTGAAATAATCGAATAAACCCTTTATAAGAAAATTCATCTTAAAGGTAAAGACACCTTAGTTGAGGATCATTACAAGAGAGATCTCTTGTCGTTGGGAAAAAATAACGCTATAACAGAATGTAATCTCATGGCAAAATGGTTTATTCCATGCCTCGCTTTGTTTTAGGAGTGGTTGGAGAGACCTAACGTATAAAAAGTTCTAGTGCTCTTGAGTGGGCGGTAACCGGCCTCATAGGAAGAGGCGCAGAAGAGGATTTATAAAAATGGCAACGCAACTTTTGATGCCCAAAGCAACAGCTGTTTGGTTGGTTGATAATACAGCTCTTTCTTTTGATCAGATTGCAGAATTTTGTAAATTGCATGTCTTGGAAGTAAAAGCTATTGCTGATGGTGATGCGGCTTATGGTATTAAAGGTTTAGATCCGATTAGTTCTGGACAATTGACGCGCAGTGAAATTGCACGGGTGGAGGCTGATCAAAACGCACGCTTGAAAATTTCTCAATCTAGGGTGCATATTCCTGAAAAAAAACGAAAAGGGGCGCGCTATATCCCTCTTTCTCGACGCCAAGATCGTCCCAATGGTATCCTATGGTTGGTCACGAACCATCCGGAGTTGAAAGATGCACAAATTGCACGGTTGATTGGGACAACAAAAGCGACAATTGAACAAATCCGCCTTAGAACCCACTGGAATAGTGCAAATTTGGTTCCTCTTGATCCTGTAGGACTTGGTTTGTGTTCGCAAATCGATTTAGATTTTGAGCTCCAGCGTGCAGCGAAAAATCGTCCTGTTGCTGCAGAAGAAGATAGGTCGTTGCTTCCCGCTTCTGTGACGGAAAACGCTGACCTAGAGGAAAATGAGAGTGAAGACAATCTGCATAAGACTTTTGATGCTGATAAAGTTTTTGCAAAGCTGAACGCGCTGCAAAAAAATCGTCAAGATCAAGATGATGCATAAAAAGCCATGACGTATAAGGAAAACATTTCTTATGGAAATGTTAGAGGAATGGCTGGAGAGAGAAAATTTGGCAGAGACTCAAAAATAAAAATGATGACCAAAAAAATAGAAAAATTTCGTCTTCATTAGGAATTAACGGTTATTCTTGGAAATCTTTTTAAGAATTTACCTTTCTTTATGACACTCAAGGAGAAACGGACTATGCGCTCTACCAAAAAAAAACTCTCTCATTCTTTAGCTATCCTCTTTCTTTTCTCACTATGCCTGGGTGGGTGTGGCAAAAAAAATGTCGGTGCACTTAACGGTATGAATGGCGCTTATATGAATGATGCTGGTTTGAACCAGGTGTCACCAGGCTCAGGACAAGAATTTACGGTTAATGTGGGTGATCGCGTGTTTTTTGGTCTCGATTCTTCTTCACTTGATGCTGATGCTGAACGTATTTTAACGCGCCAAGCAGAATGGTTGCTTCATTATCCTTATTATTCTATTATGATCGAAGGTCATGCTGATGAGAGGGGAACACGTGAATATAACTTGGCACTTGGACAGCGCCGCGCTGTTGCTGTGCGAAACTATTTGGTATCTCTAGGTGTGTCTGAACAACGGATTCAAACAATTTCTTACGGAAAAGAAAGACCTGTAGCAGTATGTGATGATATTTCCTGTTGGAATCAAAATCGACGTGCAGTAACAACGTTGAGTGACATGAATAGTCATTAAAAAGAAGATTGTTTGTTTCAACTATTCAATGAGCTCTTAAGGGGAAAAAGGAATGTATCGTAAAATCAATTGGAAAACACTCTTTTATATGGCGGTTTTCATAGCTTGTTCTACTTCACTTGTTCAAAGTGCGGCACGAAAGGCTTCCGAATATCCTGCACATGATACAGATAAAGTTGATGCAGTTGATAAGGCATCTGATGCGGAGGAAAAAGCCACTGACACTGTTGATAAGGCTATTGATGCTGTGAAGACAGCACCTGAAGCAGCAGATAAAGCGGCATCTAGCGCGGAGGAAAAAGCTACTGACGCTGTTGATAAGGCTATTGATGCTGTGAAGAAAGCACCTGAAGCAGCTGATAAAGCGGCATCTAGCGTGGAGGAAAAAGCCACTGACGCTGTTGATAAGGCTATTGATGCTGTGAAGACAGCACCTGAAGCAGCTGATAAAGCAGCATCTAGTGCGGTGGAAAAAGCCACTGACACTGTTAATAAGGCTATCGATGCTGTGAAGACAGCACCTGAAGCAGCTGATAAAGCAGCATCTAGCGTGGAGGAAAAAGCTACTGACGCCGTTAATAAGGCTATCGATGCTGTGAAGAAAGCACCTGAAGCAGCTGATAAAGCAGCGTCTAGTGCGGTGGAAAAAGCTACTGACGCTGTTGATAAGGCTGTCGATGCTGTGAAGAAAGCACCTGAAGCAGCTGATAAAGCAGCATCTAGCGTGGAGGAAAAAGCTACTGACGCTGTTGATAAGGCTATCGATGCAGTGAAGAAAGCACCTGAAGCAGCTGATAAAGCAGCATCTAGCGTGGTGGAAAAAGCCACTGACACTGTTAATAAGGCTATTGATGCAGTGAAGACAGCACCTGAAGCAGCTGATAAAGCAGCGTCTAGTGCGGTGGAAAAAGCTACTGACGCTGTTGATAAGGCTGTCGATGCTGTGAAGAAAGCACCTGAAGCAGCTGATAAAGCAGCATCTAGCGTGGAGGAAAAAGCTACTGACGCTGTTGATAAGGCTATCGATGCTGTGAAGACAGCACCTGAAGCAGCTGATAAAGCGGCGTCTAGTGTAGTGGAAAAAGCCACTGACGCTGTTGATAAGGCTATTGATGCAGTGAAGAAAGCGCCTGAAGCAGCTGATAAAGCAGCATCTAGCGCGGTGGAAAAAGCCACTGACGCTGTTGATAAGGCTATTGATGCAGTGAAGAAAGCGCCTGAAGCAGCTGATAAAGCAGCATCTAGCGCGGTGGAAAAAGCCGCTAGTGTTGTGGAGCACCAAGGGATTATTTTAGAGAATCAACAGGCTTTATTTAAAGATTATGATTTAGATAAGCTTTTGCATAAAATACGAATGGTGCTTGAGCATAACAATCTAAAAAATGTTAACAAGCAGTTTCATGGACTTTTTGATCAAAAAGCCTCTTCTGTTTATTCTTGTTCTTTTGAAAAGTCCGCTGTGGATGAAAAATCTCAGACTGTAAAAGAAGAGATGGAGCAGGACCATAGTGCAGGTGATCAGACACAGGTTGCTGCTGTGGAAGCTAAGGTGGAGAGCCATGATCATGAAAACACTAAACATTTTAAAAAAGCGCATGAAGTAAGTGCTCCAATTGAAGCATATCAGAGTGACAATCTTTCTTCTTCTAAAGCTTTGTATAAGGAAGGGTATGATTTTATTCGTTCTGCCAACTATGTTGATGCTGAAAAAAGCTTTTGCGCTTTTCAAAATCGTTACAAAAAAGATTCTTTGAGTGATGATGCTTTATTTTGGTTGGCTGAATCTTTGTTGGGACAAAAACGCTATCATGAAGCAGCGCAAGTTTATCTTACCGCATGGTATGCAGATAAAAAGAAGCTCTATACCTCTGAGATTTTGCTGAAATTAGCAAGAAGTATGGTCGCTCTTGAGCCAAATAAAGACGATTGTGCTCATTTTGTGAAAAAATCAAAACGTCAAAACACACTAGAGTCTATTTTTTGTAAACCTGCAGAATAAATAGCGAGGTCGTTTTCGGTGTGCGTTAGACTGGCAAGAAATCTCTTTAAAACATCGGATTTTATTCAATGTCAGAAGTTGATTCTTGCCGTCTCAGGGGGGAGTGATTCTTTGGCTTTGATGCTTTTGGTCAAAGAGCATTTGGAAACTCTCTCAGTTCCTCCAGAAATGATTGTTGTCACGGTTGATCATCAATTGCGTAAAGAATCGACGCGTGAAGCAGAAACTGTTGCGAAAATTTGTCGCGTTTATCACATTAAACATATCGCTGTGCGGTGGGAAGGCGAAAAACCAAAGACGCATATTGCTTCCAGTGCTCGTGTTGCACGCTATGATCTTTTGGTTAAAGAAGCACAAAAACAAGGTGCATCAGTTATTATGACGGGCCATACACTCAATGATCAGGTTGAAACCTATCAAATGCGTTATCAACGTCTCCAAAAAAATAGAGGTGCGTTGCACGGTGAAGTTGGTGCCATGCGTGATGAGGTTTATTCCAGTGGTTTTGCCGGTTCTTTGCGCGGTGAAGCCGAGGGTATACATGATGAGGATCATGCCAGAGAAACGAGAAAAAATATTGCCGAAAAAAACTATGGTCTCCTCTATGAGCGTGGTTTATCCTGTATTCCGCGTGAAGCGTTGTTGCATAGAAAAGTACGTTTGATTCGTCCACTCCTTGGTGTAAAACGCCAAACATTACGGAATTATTTACGCTTACAAGGACAAACATGGATTGATGATCCAACCAATGAAGATCGCAAATTTGAGCGTGTGCGCGTGCGTCAATCTCTTCATCCTGAAAAATTGGCTTATATTGCTCAAAAAATAAATGAAGCCGCATTGCAGCGTCGTCAACAAGCGAAAAATATCGCTGATTTGATCTTAGCGCTGGATATTACTGTTCAACATGGGCGTTGTTTCATAGCAAAGCCTGCGCTATTTTTACAGAAACATTCCAGTTTTCCTTTTGTGGTGGGGCTCTTTGCGGTGCTGATGGGAGGGGGATTTTATTTACTTCCCAATCAGAAATTAAGCATGCTTGTTCAAAAACTCTGTCTCGATTCTCCAGAAAAGAAGCGTTTTACTTATGCGGGCTCTGTTATTGAATATAACAAGCACGGAATTTCTTTGTGGCGTGAAGGGCGAAATATGAAAGAGGCTATCGTTGAGCCAGATAAAACTTTTATATGGGATGGGCGTTATCAGATCACAAATCATGGATCTGAGGCTATAAAGGTTGGAGCCGCAAATTTAGAACAGCTGAAATTTTTATTAAAAAATAGCGATTTTGAGCTTGAAAAGCCTCATTTTCCCTCTTTACAATCGCTGCTGATGATCTCAAATCACAAAGGGTATGATATTCCAGAGTTGATTTCTCAAGCAGTTGTTCATAAACATGTTATAATCAAGCGTATTATGGCACCTTTCGATTGGCTTTCTTCACGAGAAGATGCTGCCTTGGTAAATGTTGTGGAACCTTTTTTTAATATTAAGGTGAAAAGATAAAGGAAAATTACTCTAAAAGAAAATAAACAGCTTCTCATCTCTTGGCAAGGGGCTGACAAGGTTATATGTTAAGGGGAACTGTTTGAAATCTATATTTGATTAAGTGGGCTGAATATGAATTCCAATTACCGCTCTCTCCTTATTTGGGGAGTTATTGCCTTCATTTTGATTGTGTCGTTTTCTCTCTTTAATGGAGATAGTCAGCGTTCTGGTGGTGGAGAAGTCTCCTATTCTGAATTTTTGCAAAAAGTTGAGAATAATGAGTTGAAATCTGTGACCATTCAAGGTCAAAAATTAACAGGACAAACCATTGAACATAGAACTATCTCAACCTATGCTCCTCGCGATCCAGGTTTGATACAAAAATTGGAAAGCAAAAACGTTAATGTTAAAGCTGTTCCGGAAAGCTCTGGAAATAGCATTTTCCTCAATCTCCTCTTTTCCTTATTGCCTGTTATTATTATCGTGGGGGCGTGGGTCTTTTTTATGCGGCAAATGCAAAATGGATCACGCGGTGCAATGGGATTTGGGAAATCAAAAGCAAAATTGCTTAATGAAGCGCAAGGACGTGTTACCTTTAAAGATGTTGCTGGCGTTGAAGAAGCAAAGCAAGATCTTCAAGAAATTGTTGAATTTTTACGCGAACCACAAAAATTTCAACGCTTAGGGGGACGTATTCCACGCGGTGTTTTGCTTGTTGGTCCTCCTGGAACCGGTAAAACTTTGCTAGCACGTTCTGTGGCAGGTGAAGCCAATGTGCCATTCTTTACCATTTCAGGATCTGATTTTGTTGAAATGTTTGTTGGTGTTGGGGCGAGCCGTGTGCGCGATATGTTCGAACAGGCTAAAAAAAATGCACCTTGTATTATTTTTATCGATGAAATCGATGCTGTTGGACGTCATCGGGGGGCTGGACTTGGTGGTGGAAACGATGAACGTGAACAGACCTTAAATCAGTTGCTTGTCGAGATGGATGGGTTTGAGCCCAATGAAAGTATTATTCTTATTGCCGCAACAAACCGTCCCGATGTGCTTGATCCCGCTTTGTTAAGACCAGGGCGTTTCGACCGACAAGTTGTTGTGCCAAATCCTGATGTTTCTGGGCGTGAACAAATCTTGAAAGTGCATGTGCGCAACGTGCCTTTAGCACCTAACGTTGATTTGAAAATTTTGGCAAGGGGAACACCAGGATTTTCCGGTGCAGACCTGATGAATTTGGTCAATGAAGCTGCTCTTATGGCTGCGAGCCGTAATAAAAGAGTTGTCACGATGCAAGAATTCGAAGATGCCAAAGATAAGGTGATGATGGGGGCTGAACGTCGTTCAACTGCTATGACACAAGAGGAAAAAGAACTCACTGCTTATCACGAAGCAGGGCATGCTATTGTGGCTCTTAATGTGCCAGTTGCTGATCCTGTCCACAAAGCAACAATCGTTCCAAGGGGAAGAGCATTAGGAATGGTGATGCAATTGCCTGAAGGCGACCGCTATTCCATGAGTTATCGGTGGATGATTTCTCGTTTGGCTATTATGATGGGTGGACGTGTGGCTGAAGAATTAAAGTTTGGAAAGGAAAATATCACATCCGGTGCTTCTTCTGATATTGAGCAAGCAACTAAACTAGCACGCGCAATGATCACACGGTGGGGATTTTCTGATCTGCTTGGAAATGTAGCTTATGGCGATAACCAAGATGAAGTCTTTTTGGGTCATTCTGTTGCGCGAACACAAAATGTCTCTGAAGAAACAGCGCGCATGATTGATATGGAAGTGCGTAAGCTTATTGATGATGCCTATAAAAATGCGACCAACATTTTGAAAACAAAAAGAAAAGAATGGTTTGCTTTGGCACAAGGTTTGTTGGAATATGAGACTTTAACGGGAGCTGAAATTAACGAAGTTATTGCAGGAAAGCCTCCTTCACGCACACAGAAAGATGAGAATGCTACGCCACGGGGATCTTCTGTTCCAAAAACTGGAAAAATGAAGACAGAGACAACAGTGGAAGATGAAAAAAACGCTAACACAGCGCCTCATAAAGTAGAGATCAGTAAACTAGAGGCAGACAAAGCAGAGGGAGTTGTTGGGAAAAAAACAGCAAAATCCGGTAATGTTGAGCCTAAGGAGGCTCAGTCTAATGAAGTCCGATCGGATGAGACTGAGAAAAAAGCGCAAAGCACAAAAGGTACCACAAAATCAGTCAACCGCTCTAAAAGTAATGCTGAAAAGAAGTCCAATACTGCGGGAGATGATAAAGAAAAATAAGAACTGCTTAATAACGCTTGAGTAACGATGTTTTAGGAAAACTTCTAAATTCTTTGAGAAAGGCGCAAGCAAAGCTTGCGCCTTTAATGTAATATTTGCAAAAATATGGAAGCAAAAAATTAAGCAAAGCTGTTGTATGATGACAGTTTTAGCAGGCGATAAGGCGAGGTGGTATTTTCCTTTACTGATTTAGCAAGGTGTGAGGTTGGTGATAGATTTCCTTACGGATTTGATAAGGTTAGAGGTTAGGTGCTGGGGTTTTTTACGGGTTTAGCAAATGTGTGAGATTATCCTTTGGTTGTGTTCAGGAGATGTGTAAAGCATTTTGAGGAGATACTATTGCTTTTATGTGTGAGGGTGTGAACATAATGGGTTGAGAGGGGTTTAGATGTGTAGATGATGAATAGGATTCTTGATTGTCTAAATGCATGAAGGTTTAGATCAATGATCTGATTTTATATGGGGAGGGGACTATTGTACCAAGGGGGCTTGTTAGGGTTTTAAAGAAAAGCCAAGGGAAGAATTATATATTAAAGGAAAGAGGCATGGTGCAAAAATATTTTGGTACAGATGGAATTCGGGGGAAAGCCAATACATTTCCTATGACACCCGATTTTGCCATGAAGGTGGGGATGGCTGTAGGGGTTTTATTCCGCTCACAACATCAATCACGTCGTGTGGTGATTGGTAAGGATACACGATTATCTGGCTATATGTTGGAAAATGCTTTGGTTTCAGGGTTGACTTCTGCGGGGATGGAAGCTTTTTTATTGGGTCCAGTGCCAACACCTGCTGTTGCAATGCTTTGCCGCTCTTTGCGAGCGGATCTTGGGGTGATGATTTCTGCTTCTCATAATCCGTTCTATGATAATGGCATTAAACTTTTTGGTCCTGATGGTTTTAAACTTTCAGATGATATGGAAGCTAAAATTGAACAATTGATCGATACAGATCTTTCAAAGTCTTTAGCAAGTTCTGCTGAAATTGGTTATGCAAAGCGGGTTGAGGGGGATATTTATCGTTATATTGAATATGCCAAACGAACCTTGCCGCGTGATGTTCGCTTAGATGCTTTGCGTATTGTTGTGGATTGTGCCAATGGGGCTGCTTATAAAGCTGCTCCCCGTGCTTTATGGGAATTGGGGGCTGAGGTTTTTGCTATTCATGATGAGCCCAATGGTACCAATATTAATCAAAAATGTGGATCAACCGATTTAAGCTCTTTAAAACGAAAAGTGCATGAAGTGCGTGCTGATGTGGGGATTGCTCTTGATGGAGATGGAGATCGTGTTCTTATTGTTGATGAAAAAGCACAAACGGTTGATGGAGATCAGTTGATTGCTGTAATTGCTGAAAATTGGCATAAAATGGGACGATTACGGCGCAATGGTGTTGTCACAACGATTATGTCAAATCTTGGACTGGAGCGTTTCTTGCACAGTAAAGGATTGCACCTTGTAAGGACAAATGTTGGAGATCGTTATGTTGTCGATGCCATGCGCCAAAAGGGATATAATGTGGGTGGTGAGGCTTCTGGGCATATTGTGCTCAGTGATTTTGGTACAACGGGTGATGGCTTGGTGGCTGCATTGCAGATTTTAGCCTGTATGAAGGAAAGTCAAAGTCCTATGAGCCAATTGTGTAAACGGTTTGAACCTGTACCGCAAATTTTAAAAAATGTAACGATTAAAAATAAAAATGTTTTGAAAAAAAATCCGGTCAAAGCGGCCATTGATCAAGCAGAGAAGCGGTTGGGAAAAGAGGCACGGCTGGTGATCCGTGCTTCTGGAACTGAGCCGGTTATCCGCCTTATGGCTGAAGGTGATGCACGAGAAGTATTGGACACAGTCGTGACAGAGTTGATGGATGTTATTATTCATCATGATGTACGCATGGGTACTGCACTTGAGGAATCTTGAATTTTTTGAGAAAATTATCAGATTATCTTTTGATAAAGATCTTATTGTAATGTGGGATTTTGGCAATTACAAAAGTTGTGATTATTAACTATGTGAGTGATGTAATAACGGTAATGGATATTCTATCTACTAATCAATTAAATAAAAAAGAGAAAAATAGAGTTCTAATAAATATAACGCGTAGAGTGTTCTATAGTTCGTAAGATATTTAAAATATACCTTTTTTGATTTTCCTTTTTCTTTTACTTATTCGTAAACCAGTTATTATTTTAACAGAGTTTATAGCAGGGGGGATTTATTAGTCTTATTCATTCTTTTTACTGGATATACAGCGGGGGCAGATCCTTATGAACATCAAACAGCAATGGTCATTGGTTATATCGTCGTTATGTTTCTAAGTGCAGCTGCCAATTGGGGATATGATGCGCTCCTATTACGTTTAGCTCCCCTAATTATGAATGTATACTTTTCTAATAATGAGTAGAATAATGAGAGAGATGAGAATGAGCAATTTTTTCACGACAGTTCTAATGTTTATAAAGTAAAAAAACGTGTGATATAAAATAATGAACGTTTTTTGTATCTTGTAGTGTTATACGCTATATTAATTTATGATCTTAGGATTTAAACATAAAAGGATTGAAGCTTTTTGTAATACTGGTACGACTAAAGGGGTTAGAACCGCCCATGCTCAAAAATTAAAGCGTATTCTAGGTGCTCTTGAAGTAGATGTATCGCCAAAAGATTTGAGTTATCCGTCTTTTTGATTACATCTGCTAAAAGGCGATTTCAAGGATTATTGGTCAATTACTGTAAATGGAAATTGTCGTGTAATATTTCGCTTTGATAGCATAGATGTCGAAATGGTTGATTATCTAAATTATCATCAAAAAGGAGATCTAAATAATGATGAAGAATCCTTCACATCCTGGTGAGTTATTGCGTGAAGATGTGATCAAAGAGCTTGGTTTATCCGTTAATGAAGCAGCAGAGTGGCTTGGTATATCTCGTGGAGCACTTTCTAGAGTTTTAAATGGAAAAGCCGCTATGAGTGCTAATCTTGCTATTAGGCTTGAAATGTCTGGTGTAAGCACAGCACGTGCTTGGCTTGCTATGCAAACAAACTATGATTTATCAAAAGCAATTTTTTAACAACAGTCTCATGATAAAGAACGCATAAAAGAGCTTCAAATGGTTGTTAAATTTTTGCAACAAAGACATGTGGAAGAGCAAAATAACGCGATAGTGCGGATAAAGGCAAAAGATGTGACACGGTAAGATAAGGCAATAAAATCTTGTTTCTATAGTCTGCTTGGCTATAATAAATATAAGCAAAGGAAGGGGTTTATATGTTGAGTGAAGAGGAAATTAAGCTGCGTCGCTTTTATGCTGAAAATGCATTGGCAAGCCAACGTTTAGAGGGATTAGAGCCAGATCCGCTGGTTGTTGCTCAAGTAGAGCGTTATATTATAGGTGAGCTTGAAACAAGTGATATCATCAAAGATTATATGGAGCGGGTAAAACGTGGGGAAGTATAAGGGGAGCGGTGATCCTTATACTGATCCTGAAACTGGTGTGATGTATAATCGGCTTGGTATTAAAGACAAAGCCACACTGCAGCGTGTAGAATCTACGATTTCTTATGTAAAATCTTTCGAATTTGTACATACTCCTATTGGTGGTAAGTTTGATCTGAATTACATGAAAGAGATTCATAGAAGACTGTTTGGTGACATATATGAATGGCGCGGGACAAGTTCGTTTAGTGGATATTGCCAAAGGCAATAGTATGTTTGCTAGTTATAATCAGATTGAAAGTTATGCACCGAAGATTACACAAAAGCTTGCAAAAGAACAGTATCTGCGTGGTCTTGGCGCTTATGACTTTAGCCAAAGGGCTGGGTATTACATGGGCGAGTTGAATGCGTTGCATCCGTTTCGAGAGGGGAATGGGCGCACTCAGCGCGAATTTATGGTGCAACTTGCTTGTGAAGCTGGTTATCATATCAACTGGAAGGGTATTGAGCGACAAGAAATGACACGTGCGTCAATTGAAGCACATTTTGGTAATTCAGAATATCTGTCTGCACTCATCTATAAGAACCTTACCAAGTTTACAGAAATAAAAGGGATGATGTTTCTCAAGGTATTGGCAAAAATATTGCTTTTTACGTTGATCTTAATAAAGAGTGCTTGGAACAACAAAAAGAGAAGATTGAAACCCTTTGGGATAGAGAAAAGACAGCTTTTAGCAGACTTCAAAAAGAAGAACTTGAAGTTGAGCAATCGCAAAGGGATGTTAATGCTACGTTAAAAGCAACAGAAAAAGCTCCATACCTTGCTGCTTATACGGATAACTCTAATCTAGAACAGAAGGTGCTCAGCGCTCTTAGGAATGAAAAATCTTATGTTAATATGTTTAAGGAGTTAAACAGTCGTTTAGCATTTATTTATAGAGATCCACAAGAGGCTGCGCTTAGGATTGAGCAAACAATTTTAGCAGGTAAAGGCGATAAATTATCTGATATTTTGGAAAGGGAACCTGATAGAGCAGGAGAACTGCGTGGATCAGATCGTTTTATCGATAAACTCAAATCTACAGGAAAAGAACGAAAAGAAGCGCTTTCTCATGTTCCTCGTACACTTTCTTCTATTGAAAAGCTTCAATCCTTTTATAAGAATTCTTATGAGAGACATATAAATAGGCTTACACGGGAGCGTGAGCGATTGAAAGTTGAAGTCCCCTCACTTTCACAAGAAGCAGTGACTTTTATGAAAAATGTTGAAGCTGGTCGTGATAGTTATTCAAAGATACCAGAGCAGATCAATCAAGAGTTTTTAAAGCTACAAAGTGCTTTAGATAAACGTTTTGGACAGGATGCCATTCATAAATATGGTTTTGATTTATCAAAAGTGGTCCCCAAAGAACAGTCTCATGATAAAGATTGCATAAAAGAGTTTCAAATGGCGGTTAAATTTTTGCAACAGAGACAACAGGAGAAAATCAACGCAATAGCGCGTGCAAGATCAATAGATATGATACGGTGAGGGCAAGGATAAAGCCTTATGCTGTATAAGCCCTATTAAGCGATATGACAAAAGAGAGGTACTCAAAAGGTGTTTAATATAGGTGTGACAAAAGATGTTGTACGTGCCTGCGTAGATAGGGCGTTAAAAAAATCCGGTGAAATATTAGCAAATTTAGGACTTACGGTGTCTGATTTCATCCGTATTGCTTTGACAAAAGTTGTTTATGAAAAGGGATTGCCATTTGATATGTATGTTCCTAATGCGGAAACGCTTAAAACTTTTGAGAAAAGTGATAAGGGTTAAGAGATATGTATTGCTAAAGATAGGTAAGATTTGTTTCATCATTTGGATATTTGATATTTCTGATCATTCACTTCAAATTAGCTTTTCATTTACATCATTATCGTTATGGGTGTTTTCCGTATATTGAATGATGTATGCAAACCGTGATTGAAACGGCAGCTTATTGAATTTCTGCAAAAGAAGAAGGCATATCGCTTGAAGAATTATTTGATATTGTTTCTTTTATTGCTACTCATCCAGATGCTGGTGATTTTATGGAAGGTACGGGAGGGGGAAGCCAAGGAAAGTTAGGTTTTAAAGCATAAGGGGTAAAAGTGGGAGATATAGGGTTATACCCTTTTTTGGTGGTCAAAATATTTCGGTGTTGATCGAAGATGTGTACAGTCAATTATCTTGAGGCAATTTGATAAAATCAGAGAGGAATGCGTGGAAGAAAAATTTAACTGCGCTTCTCGATGAATATCGAAAAGAATAATAATGGATAAGGCAAATAAAGCAGGACCTCTTATATTAAAAGGTGTTTGTGAAGCTTTTGTCTGAAGCTAAAGGTGAAGTGGATACGAAATTTGGTATCTATATTCCTGCAAATGTTGATGTCAAAAAAATCAGAAAAAATATTGGGTTATAGATATCATTTTCGGCACGTTTTGGTTTTTTTGTGGGGCGCATGCGTGATTGGGAATGGGGATGATATTTTTACTTCTTTTTGCTTTCAATTCATTGAAAATGAACTTGAAGCTATGGTGGTAATTTAGCACGCGATGATATCCGCGGCTTATAATCGTGTTTTTAAGAAAGCTCTATTGGTATAAAAGGGGTGTGAGGGTCGTGTTTTTTTAGAAAGCATCACGGCGTTTGAAAGGGTCGTAATAGATTTCTGTTACACGAAATTTTCCTTCGAGGCGTTTGCATTGGATGATGACATCTATCATCGAGATTAATAAGCCGCGGATATCATCGCGTGCTAAATTACCACCACCGTCACTTTCTTTGACAAGAAGGGTCATTTGTTCGAAGGCTGCAAGTGCTGTTGAGGCGTGGACGGTTGTAATGGAGCCTGGGTGACCAGAGTTGACATTACGGATATAGTAAAAGGCTGTACCATCACGCAGCTCTTGTAGAAGGATTCTGTCGGGGCGCATGCGTAATCCTGATTCAAGCAGTTCTTTTGCGCCTGCTTTTGCTAAGCCTTGGTTATCTTTTGAATAAAAAAGTTGGACTTTGTTGGCGTGCGGAACGACAAGTTCTGGCGTGTCTTCAATGGTGAGAATTCGTTCATAGTCAGGGATTTTTGCAATTAAAGCTTTGGAGAGGGTTGTTTTACCAGAACCGGTTTTGCCCGATATTAAGATATTTTGTTGTGTAATAACGGCTCTTTCTAAAAAGGTGCAAAAATCTTTAGCGATAAAGAGATCTGTTAGCTCTTTGTCTGTATCAGAGAGTTCAGATAACCGTTCTGTCATTTGTTGCGTGGGTGTGAAACTGGTGTTTTGGGCAACAGAAAACAGATTGTTTTCATGTAAACTTTCAAGAGAAAAAGTGCGTGATGAAGGTTTACGAATGGTCATGCTAATGGTATTGGCAGCAACTGCTGGAGGCATAACAATTTGTATGCGTTCGTTGTTTGGCAGTGTTGCGGAGAGAACGGGGTTTTCTACACTGATTTTTTGTGTTGTGTAGGCAGCAACAACTTTTGCAATCCCTTCTAGTTCGCTGTAGGTTAGTTCTTTTACGATGTGGGTTTGCCAACCATTGGGACCCTCAACGATTACTTCGCCGGGGCGATTGATGACAATTTCAAATAAATTTTCATCATTAAGGAAGTCATCTAAGATCTTTAATTTTGTTAAAACGATAGAGGCGCGTTCTGCATTTTTTGCTGAGGGCATAATGTGACTTTATTGGCTTAATGAAAAAAGGAATAGCTGGTAGTAGAGCGGTTTCTTTTGCTCTTTACGACTAGTTTATAGACAGATGAAAAATCGAGATCTCTTGCTACAAAGATGTTGACGAGTTCGCCTTGAAATTTTTCTAGGGTAGGGGGGATGTTGATTTGATTTTCAAGGGCAATATTGGCGGCTTCTTTTCCAGTGTTGTTTGCGCCTTCAAAACCACCGCCTCCAGCATTGTTGGCACCTGCGTTGGAATTGTTTTTTGTTTTATTTGTTAGGGCGGTTGTGGCACCATCAATAACGGTGAGTAAAAGGGAAGAGCCAAAGCGTTCCCACCAATGGGTGTTGATGTTGCCATCAAAACCGGCTCTGCCTAAACTGTCGGTTGCTGGAGAGGCAAGGGGAATGATAACGCCGGTTGGGGTTTTTGCTCTTGTCCAGAGCACAAAGAGGCGAGATTGACCTTGTTTTATCCCACCGCGGTATTCTCCAACGACTTGGGTTCCTTTATCAAGCAAAACAACGCGCCCATTGTCAGAGAGGATATCACGGTTGATGATGCAGCTTGCAAAGCCTGGTTGGTCGCTGTTTAATGCCGTTTCTAAGATACAGGGGATAGAGGTTCCCATGGCGATGATAAAGTTTCTATTGCCGATGAGTTTTGCTTTTGTTTCTTCTGTTGTGGTGGGTTTTAAGAGGGTTGCAAAATTTTGTGTGTTTTGAAGGGCAGGAGAATTTTGCGCATTCGCGAGATTTTCAAGGGCATGGAATTTTTCAAGGGGGTTGAGAGTGGTGTTGACGATGTCTTTTAATTGCGATTTAGAGCCTTTGGCAAAAGCGAGAACAGGGGCGCGTCTTGCGGCATCAAGTAGTGGGTCATCTTTTTTGGGTTCTTGTGCGAGTGGTTGTGGGGGTGGTAAGGTTATTGGTGCTATGTTGGCGCGCGGGTCAGAGGGCGCGAGCTCTAAAGGGGCGAGGGAATTGTGAAAGTTTTGTGCTTGTTTTTTATGAGCTTTTGCGGTGTCTTTTTGTTCTGTGGGGGTGGATAAGATGTTCCAGAGCACATAGCCGCAGATTCCTATACAGGCGATTGCGACAACTATTTTTTTGCCGGCGGTTTTGGCGCTATTGTTTTTGCCATCCCCAATAGATCCGCGATCTTCGATGATTGGTTTATCACTCATGTGTTGTCCCCTTCAATTCCCGCTTATTTAAAGATCTGATGCAACTTTACGTTCAACAGATGGTGAGGTTGTTCCGGTATTTGGATTGGTGCCTTTTGGTTGATAGGCTTCGTTAAAGACGCATAGGACGTTTTTTCCCTGTCTTAGGGTGAAGCGTGCGCTAATGGCATGGACTATCACCATGTTGCCTCTCGTGGTTTTGGGAACCAGCGATTCTGTACCGTCATTGCTGACAATGTAAATGGCAGGGATTTCTTGGTTGTCGGGAAATGTAAATGTTGTGGTTTTGCCATTGTCATAAACGGAGGAGGGTTCGAGCACGCTCGATCCTTGAGCGGTGTAAGCCCAATTGCGTGGTCCGTAGGTTTCAGAAGCGTTGAAGACATTATCGATACGCTGGGCTTGTTGTTTTTCTTGTCGCATAAGGGCTGCGAGTCTTCTTTGTTCTGCTTCTTCTTGTGGGTAGCGAAATTTCACAAGGAAATATGTTTCTTGTCCAGATGAAATTTCTCCATCTTTGACCATCAGTTCAAATTGATAGGAGCGCTTTGAGCCATCAAGCTTTGTGGTGACGACTTGGAGATTGGTAATGGGTTGGACTTCCCGCGCTTTTAGGAAAAGAATATTGCCAGCGGGGGCGACTTCCCATGCAACGCTGTTGCCAATTGCCACATGGGCAATTTCTTCATTGGGAGAAAATTCTATTTGTACCGATGAGCGTATGGAGCCAATAATTTTTGTGACATTATAGGCATCATAGTTGATAAAGCGAATGCGGCTATCGCTTGGCGCGCGGGTGGGAAAAATACTGGCATGGCTAGGCGTTAAAGAAAGTGTAATAGCGATGTTAAGAATGAGAAAAAGAATTTTTTTTGTCATGATCAGTTGACCACTTCCGGATCGGTTCTATATTCATTAACAATAAACCCTAGAGGATTTATCAAACGGTTTTGGACAGAGATAGGGGCATTGATGTATTCAAAGGTAAGTGTTGCAACCCAGTGGGTGATGAATTCTTTGTTGTTGTCTTTGTCGTGAATGGTTTTGTAGTAACGCACTTGGGCGACATCGTCATTGATAAAGGAGATTGATTTTATTGTTATTGTAACGGCGGCGTGTTTATAGAGAATTTGAGGACTTTGGGGATTTCTTGCTCCATACCAGCTGGCAAATCTTTCCTGTTCTTCTGAAGAAGAGAGGAGGGAGACGGTTTGGAAATTGTGTTGTGTTTCTTCTGTGGTGAAGCCTTCACGGGAGCGGACATATTTTGCAGCAAAGTAGCGTGTGATTGCTTCGTCGACATTGGTGGGACCTTCTTTTAAGGCTTCCACAACTTCAACAATGCCGGTTGAGTTGTCCACACGGATGACAAAAGGTTCCACGGTTTTAAGGGGTGTGAGGGTGATGACCGCGAGAGAAGACATTATTGCAACCGCAACGGCGATGCCGGCAATGGCAAGCGAGGCGCGCGTGGTGCGGCGTGAGGCGAGCATGCGATCTTGATCGAACGAGCGCGCTTCAGCAATGTATTGTTCTATGTCTTTTTCTTTCATGCTTTTTGCCCGCAATTTTTGTAAGATTTGATTTCTTCATCCGTTAATTTTTGTGCCAGAAGCATTTCCAGCTTCCCTTCTTTTAGGGGTGAAGGGGTGTTGTTACTGATGATAATGGGCGTGGGCGTGGGTTTTTTCCCTTCCCAATTCCACATCGATCTGTTGAGTGGACGTTTAGAATATCCATCACATTTTGGGAGTGACTTCAGTGTGTTTGGTGAAGACACACAGCCACTGAGAAAGAGAAATGGTAAGATAATCCCAATTTTTTTAAATTCCCGCATTTGAACTTAGTGCTCCCTTATTTTCGAGATGAGTTTTTGTAGACCATGAAGAGCGGCTTTACCACCTACATTAGCAAGGTGACCAGCTTCTTTAGCGGCACGGAAAGCTCCTTTTCCAGCAATTTGTCCTGCACCTACACCTAATTTTGTTGAGCCTGTGAGGGAAGCTCCACCAGAAGCTAAAGCTGATGCTATATCAGGTAATTTGAGGAAAATCAAAATGCCGCAACTGGCAATAGAGAAGAATTGGACTAAGGAAATTATCATATCTAGAACACTATCTGAAAGGATGGTTGTTGAAAGATCAACATATAGACCGCCAACTATAACTACTAATACCTGCAAAATGATGAAGTTTGCTGTTTGATTTAACCATGCCTCTGTAAACCTTCTTGTTGAGGAAAACATATAAAGGCTTATAAAGAGGGGCCCCACTGATATAACGAGAAATAAACCAATTTTAGCAAATATTGAGACGAAAAAACCAATAGCACAAAAGAAAGCAGAAATTACTAAGCAGACAAGGCCAGCAAGCCAGTAAACAACAAACGTAAATCCATTTTCGTTGTTTGCTGCATCAAAAACGTGTCCAGCAGCAGTTTGTATCATATTATCCCATACATTTTTATCCGAGTGTGCTCCTTGGGTGACATTTGCAATGGCATTCGGCAGATCATTGAAAAATATATCCCTAACCCACGCATTATAAAGAGCGGCGTTTGTGGCGAGTGAAACAATGATGCCAAGTTTGAAAATTGTTGCTATAAAGTCCCACAAAGGCATGGAAGAACGCCCATAGATAATATTGTACCCTATAAATATAATGTAGATTGTACAAGATGCTTTAAGCGGAGTAGATAAAGACGATGAGAGATTTCCAATGGTGTTATCCATTACCCTTGTAAGGGGCTCCATCAATCCGTTGTCTATCTTGGTAAATATATCATACGCTGCCATTGTCTTTCCTCCGCTCCTTATCATATGGGGTTCGTGTTCCATACGGAGTCAAATTTTTATGATTTAATTACTGTCCTCTTTCTTTTCAGATTGTTCTTTCATTTTTTTCTTATCGTCATTTTTACGATATTTATTTAGATAGTTTTGAAAGGATTCTTCACGAAGTTCGTCTAGTGCTTTTCCTAAGTTTTCACAATTTTGAGGAGATTCTGTTTTAGAAGGCTTTTTCCACATACATTTAGGTGTCCACTCATTACGTAATTTTTCGTCTTTTTTAAATTCTGCTACGCTATAGGTTTTTTCACATCCAGCCGTGATGAGTCCTGTGCAAAGTAGCAATGTTGTTATGAGAACTTTATTCATAGATATTTCCCCTTCTTTCTTTCAGTTTTACAAGGTTTGAGCACAATCTTTAAATTCTGCTTGTGTTATCGGCTTTTTATAACCAGTGATGATAAATCTAGAGCACAGACATAATCTTGCCATAAATATATTATAGGGTGTACAAAGCTCTTTAAGTTGAGCAGCTAAAGCGCAATAGCGATGTGTAATGGTGCTATCCATTATTTTTGTAAGGGAACACATTACAGTATCATCTATCCAAGTAAATATACCTCTGGTTTCTATTGCCATTTAGATGCTCCGCTATTTGTTGTGTATTTTATAATTTAATTATTATCTTGGTTTTGTTTAGCGCGCTCTTCTGCTTCTCTTTCGGCTTGTTCTTTTGCTTTTTCTTCAGCCTTTCTTTTTTCCATTTCAGCTTTTAGTTTTTTTATTTCAGCTTGCCTTGCTTGATGTTGAGCTTCCATTGCGGCGTCAAATCTTTCCATCGCTTTACGGTTTTCTTCTTCGCGTTCACGCGCTCTTTCTTCAGCTTTTGCTTCATATTCCTTTTCAAGTTCAAGTTGTGCTAATCTTAAGTTTTCACAATTTTTTGCAGTTCCTGCGAATCCACATTTAGCATTCCACTCTTCCATCAATTTTTTATCTTTTTTAAATTCTGCGACGCTGTAGGTTTTTTCACATCCAGCAGCGATAATTCCAGTGCAAAGCAGCAATGTTGTTATGAGAACTTTATTCATAGATATTTCCCCTTTTTCCTTTCAGTTTTACAAGTTTTGAGCACAATCTTTAAATTCTGCTATGTTCTGGTTTTTTATAACCAGTGATGATAAATCTAGGGCAGCGACATAATCTTGCCATAAATCTATTGTATAGTCTGTAAGGTTCTTTAAGTTGAGCAGCTAAAGTGCAATAGCGATGTGTAATGGTGCTATCCATTGTCCCTGTAATGGGATTCATCAACATATTATCTATATCAGTAAAGATGCCTTTGCTTTCTACTGCCATTGAGATGCTCCGCTCTTCATTATGTCTTAATGGTTATTTTGTTGTTCTTCTGCCGCGCGCTCTTTTGCTCTTCGTTCTTCTTCAGCGCGTGTTTCCGCTCTTTGTTTTTCGAGTATTTTTTGAGTATTAGCTCTCATTTTTTCAATCCAAGCTTTTTGTTCAGCTTGAAACTTTTCATCTATTTTGCGATTTTCTTCTTCAATTTTACGGCTTCTTTCTGCTGCTTTTGCTTCATATTCTTTCTGAAGTTCTAAAAATGCTAACCGCATGTTTTCACAATTTTTTGAAGTTCCTGCAAATCCACATTTAGCATCCCACTCTAGGCGTAATTTTTCATCTTTTTTAAATTCTGCGACGCTATGGGTTTTTTCACATCCAGCGGTGATAATTCCAGTGCAAAGCAGCAATGTTGTTATGAGAACTTTATTCATGATTAATGACTGTCCTGTTGTTTAGCTTTAGTGCGCTCTTCTGCTTCTCGTTCGGCTTGTTCTTTTGCTTTTTGTTCAGCTTTCCATTTTTCATGTTCAGCTTTTTGTTTAGCCATAAGTTCATCCATCGCTTTGTTGAAGCTCTCTGCCGCTTTCCGGCTTCTTTCTTCAGCTTTTGCTTCATATTCTTTTTGAAGTTCTAAAAATGCTAACCGCATGTTTTCACAATTTTTTGAAGTTCCTGCGAATCCACATTTAGCATCCCATTCTAAGCGTAAATTTTTATCTTTTTTAAATTCTGCGACACTGTAAGTTTTTTCACAGCCAGCGGTGATGAGTCCTGTGCAAAGTAGCAATGTTGTTATGAGAACTTTATTCATGATTAATGACTGTCCTGTTGTTGTTTAGCGCGCTCTTCTGCTTCTCGTTCGGCTTGTTCTTTTGCTTTTTGTTCTTCTTCCGCGCGCTCTTTTGCTTCTTGTTGTTCTTCAGCGCGTCGCTTTGCTTCTTGTTCGGCTCGGAATTTTTCATTCTCAGCTCTCATTTTTTCAATCCAAGCTTTGTGTTCAGCTTTAAATTTTTCATCTAGTTTACGGTTTTCTTCTTCAGCTTTTTTCCGACGTTCCTTTTCAAGTTCTAAAGCTGCTACTCTTAGGTTTTCACAATTTTTTGAAGTTCCTGACCATCCACATCTTGCTCCCCATTCTTCCATCAATTTTTCATTTTTTTTAAATTCTGCGACGCTGTAAGTTTTTTCACAGCCAGCTGTGATGAGCCCTGTGCAAAGCAGCAATGTTGTTACGAGAACTTTATTCATGATTTATTGTCCTGTTTCTTTTCAGATTCTTGTTTATCGTCATTTGTTGAGCCAAAGCCTCTCCATTTTTTACGGGTTTCAAATTCAGCTTGCTCTGCATTTTTACAATTTTTCGAATTCAAATCCCCTGACGTCAAACATTTCACTAATACTTCTTCCATCAGTTTTTTATTTTTTTTAAGTTCTTCTACGCTGTAGGTTTTTTCACATCCAGCTGTGATGAGCCCTGTGCAAAGTAGCAATGTTGTTATGAGAACTTTATTCATGATTTATTGTCCTGTTTCTTTTCAGATTCTTGTTTATTGTCATTTGTTGAGCCAGTTCTCCCCCATCCCCATGTTGGAAGACTCTCACGATAAGCTTGCTCTGCGTTTTTACAATTTTGCGAATCGAGATCCCCTGATGTCATACATTTCATTTTCCATTTTTCGTATAATTTGTGATCTTTCTTAAATTCTTCTACGCTATGGGTTTTTTCACATCCAGTGGTGATTAGCCCTGTGCAAAGTAGCAATGTTGTTATGATGATCTTGTTCATATTCAAGCCCCTCTTTTTTTTCGTTTATTGACCACGCAGTTTTTTGGCATAGTCCTTGTATCGCGCTGCAAATTCTTCGTAAGATCGTTGTTCAGCAGCTTTGTATTCCGCTTGTTGAATCATCGCAGCGGCTTGCATTTGGAGAACTTGTGTTTGGAGTTTTGCTTGTATTGCTGATAATTGTGCTTGAATGCCTTGAATTTTACCCGCATCTTCAGTACTTCCAAGTTCGTCAAGGAGCTTGTTAATGGTTTTTTGTGTTTCACTGGCTTCTTCGTAGACGTCTTGGCCTTTTGCTGCTTGTCCTACCGTGTTCTGTTCGGCTTTTTTCACTTCCTCTGCGTAAAAAGCATCTACTGCCTCTTTTGATCCTGCGCCCCCCGCGGGCTCTTTGTATAAGAGCTCTTCTTGCCATTTTTGCGCGTTTTTGCTGCCACCACCGCCGCCGCCGCCACCACCGCCGCCGCCGCCACCGCCACCGCCACTGCCCATCGATTGTTGAAAGTGGTTGAAATCTGAAGGGAGGGCGCCACTGCTCCCTTGCTTGTTAAACATGTCTTTCAATCCCGAAATGTCAGGCTTGACATTTAAGGAGTTATATAATTGTTTCGCTTGATCGAGTTGGCTCTTTAATTGCTCAAGCTGTTGTTTGCCTTGTTGAACTTGCTGTTTTGCTTTATCAACTTGTTGCTTCAATTGTTCAAGTTGCTTTCCCCCTTGCGTAAAAGATTGTAAATCGAATGTAGGCATTTGTGCGAAGGCATTTGTTTGAAAGCCAAATGAAGCTGCATAGACGGCTGTTGCCAATAAAAGTTTTTTCATTGTTTTGACCTTTCTTGAAAAATAGGAAGCCATTTTTCTGGAGATTGTCCAACTTCATCCATAATGGTCTCTAGGAGTTCAATATTCTTGGTGGTGCCACTTAAAATGGCTATTTCATCATCAAAGCCGCGTAAATTCAGCTCTGCTACAACTGAACTTTGCCCTTGTTTGATGAGAAAACGCCGTGACTCACGGCTTAATTCTGATTGTATCAGGTTAAATTCTCTGTCCGATAATTTAAAACCTTCTACATAATCCCCATGATTGCCCTTTTGATTGGGAAAATAAATCTGTGTTGGACATTGCTCTATAATGGTGTGAGCAATGGTCGAATTGATCGCATCTTTGGGAGATTGTGTTGCAAACAACATCAAACCATTTTGTTTACGGATAGTTTTCAGCCTGTCTTGCGCAAAGGCTTTAAAGGAATCATCCTCTAAGGCTTTCCAAAACTCATCAATGACAATGATAATACGACGCCCATCAATCAGAGATAAAATCCTATGAAAAAGATACATCATCAAGGGTGGACGAATTTCATTATTGTCTAAAAAATCCGTCATGTCATAACCAATAAATTTTGCATCAATGCCAATGTCGTCATCAGGATTGTCAAAAACCCACCCTAAGGCATTGCCTTTACACCATCTTTCTAAACGACCCGATATCCCCTCCCTGTGCGTGGTGTCAAAAAACATTTGTAAGGCCGAGATTGTCCGTTGTTCTTTTGGCAACAAGGCAAGCTGCTCAACAGCTGCCGTGATGTCTTGTCTTTCTGATTCACTGATCTTTTGATCTTCAGACGAAACAAGCTTTATAATCCATTGGCGTAAAAAAACTCTATCTGCTGGATTGTTATAGTCTAAGCCTTTTAGCGGTGCTATGCCTGTCGGTCTACCATTCTTCAAGGGCATATAAGTGCCGCCACCCGCTCTGACAAAAAGTTCTGCACCCCGATCTTTGTCAAAAAAGACCATATTGGGATCATGCTTTTGAAGTTGTGCTAAAAGAAAATTGACAATAACCGTTTTCCCAGAACCAGAGGGACCACAAACAAACGTATTGCCTAAATCACCAAAGTGAAAGTTAAAATAAAACGGTGAACCAGCAGAGGTTTTCATCAAGGCTACCGCTGGTCCCCACACATTGCCATCTATTTTCCCAACCGGAAAAGAATGAAATGGAGAAAGCGCTGCATAATTGCGGCTTGTTATTGCACCAGAGCGGGTGCGATAAGCATAATTGCCAGGCAATTGTGCCCACCAAGCTGCTGCTAACCCTAAATCTTCCCGCGCAATCACAGCCCCACCATCTGTGAGACGAGAACGCGCTTTGGCAAGATTATCCGCTAACTCTTGCGGCGTATCAGCAAAAACTGCCAATGATAAATGATGCTCCCCTAAAACAAAACGATTGGATTCAAGATCATCAAGCGCATCATCTAGCTCCATAATTTGTGAGCCCGCACGGTCTCCTGCATTGACCATTTGGTTTTGTTTGCGCCCCATAATTTGCTTGGCAATGTTTTTGCTCTTGAAAACAAAAGATTGGGTGAAAATAAACTCAAAGGGAAGGGTGAGTAAACCATCCGCCATGCCTACCCTGGTTTTTGCTGGATATTCTTTCCAACCAAACATGCCCGCAAACCGCTGTTCCGCCTCGGTGCGTATTTCTATGATCTCTTTTCCAAAAATGAGACGGTCTGAATAAACAGTCGATGCTATCGTCCCCCATGTGAGAGGGATACGTTCACGACGACCTCCCACCAATTGGTGGATAAACTCACTTTGCTGCGAATAAATATTACCTTCATGTTCATAAAGGCTCAGTCTTTTTGCACCATAACGCTCTAAATTTTGAATAAGATCTGTGGTAATATCTTCAAGCTTGCGAATGGACTCTGCATCAACTTCTGTCTTTTCTTGCTTGGCTTTGCCTAAACGTTTGAAAAACTCCACTAATTTATCCGTTTGATCAACGTGTGGATTCCACAAAATTGAAAGATAAAGATCATTGCGATAAAGCTCCTGTGAAACCATCCGCTCGCGATATTTATCATCTAATTGCTTGGCAAATGCCGATCTGAAAGTCCCATCCGGATAAACGGTTTCACGCTTTCTGATAATATGGCTATAAAGCGCTATCCGTTCATCCGCTATGTTTTTAAACAGATTATTGAGCTGTTCGTGAAGCACATTCAGATCAATAATATCCGCTGTCTCAAAGTTAATGCCTTCAAGTTTAATAACGGACATGAGAGCGCGTGAATCCAGCGCAATGATGTGTTTATTGACATGGCGCACATAAGGAATGATCGCTTCTGGCTGCTTTTCACGTTTGCGCTCTGTTCTATTCATTATAATTCCTCATAATTACGAATTAATCGTAATGGAGAAATACTTCCCCCACCCCATAGACTCGAATTTCTGGCAAAAATAGATGTCTTTTGCCATGTCAGAAGAATACGAAATTTGTTATGGTCATGCTTTAGGATTTCCTTGAATATGAAATGTAGCATCACACCAAAGGTGATAAGAAAAATATTGCCTGTCATAATGAACAACATCATCGTTCCTATCGCATTTAATCCCATAGCTTCCACCGTCACGCCCGCAATCATTGCAGGGCGTGTGCAAGCAAGAAATAACGTATCTTCTGTTAGCTTGTCGTGCTCTTTCATGGCTTTGAAAGGCTAGAGTTAAGCGAATTAAGACATAAACATTGCTGCGATTTGTGGTGCACCAAAAACAATGCCGATGCCAACACAAACAAAGAAAGCTTTACGCATTTCAACATAACCAGCAATCCATGCAAGCCCAATACCAGCAACCGCAATGGTTGCAATCGATTTTGCAATGTTTCCTGTTAAAGCTTTGACTAATTGATCAAGAGCAGTTTCAACTTTTCCAAAGTCACCTGCGGCAAATGCTGGTTCACTCAGTGCCATGAAGGCAATAAAAAGCATCAATGCTGCTGTTAACCATTTCTTTTGGGTGTTGGATAGAGTAGTTTTTTGTAAGGTATGTTCACAACTGAACAAATTATTCATGTTTTTCATGAAAAATTCCCCGCTTTATGTTTAAGTTGATCGTAAAATTAATATTCAAAATATTAATCATGAATCATATAAATGAAAAAAATAAATTTTTCTATCGATAAATTAACAATATTTAATCTTTTATTATTTAATGAACAAAAAATATAGTAATATTCAAAATGATACTTTTAAAATCTCTTAGAGCAGCGCCTAAATATATTGTCTTAATTTGTATTATTATTTGGGGATACTTTTATTTAAGTAAAAATAATGAAGAACTTACTCAAAATTCTTTTTTAAAAGGATCAGAAAAGACAATAGAAAATCCCGTTCAAAATCCGAAGTCACAATTGATAGATTATGCAAACCAACAAGATGTAAACCAACAAAATGTGGTATTGCATCCAGAACCATTGTCATCACAATTTTATGAAGAAAATGTGCCGGTTTATTCAGGTGCTATACAGGTTACAAGTGGTGTGACCTTTAAAATGATTACGCTTGTGGACGATGGATGGAGAAAAAAGATTATCCGTGATATCCGCTTATATGGTGTGGAAAGCTGTGAAATGAGGCAATTTGCCTCACGCAACGGAGTTAAGTGGCCATGTGGTGCTTTTGTTACTGCTTGGCTTGTCTCAAAAACAATCGATAAAAATGTTACTTGTCGGCAAGCACGTGTCATTCAACAGGTTCATTATGCACAATGTTTTGTGGACGGGGTTGATCTGGCACGTTTGGGGCTTGCAGAAGGGTTGATGGTGTTAACACAAGATCAGCATAATTTTCCATCTCCAGCAGACTATAAAACTCTACAATCTGCTGCTCAAAAAGCACAAAATGGCTTATGGTCGAGCAAATTTCAACAACCAGAAGATTGGCGAAGAGATCACGGGAGCTATAATCCCATTGACCATAATTAATATTGACCATTATTGATAAAGCGTCTTTTCAAGCGCTATTTAAAAATCAAGACAATATTCCATTACAAACTTTATTAGGTAAAAGTTAATCATAGTCCACACAGTCCTTGGTGGACAACTCTCATGATGAAAAATTATTGTGTTTAAAGCTCGCGTATGCATATAGGTTGCTCACTACAGCGCTATGTAAGAGCGCGTTCCCTTGGCTATACGTCATTTCGTTTTGCTTTTTAAATGAAAGGCTTTCTGCCTCTCAAACTCTTATATATTTATGAAGTAAATCATAATCGAGCTCAAAAGGCTCTCCACCAGAAAGAATAATAAAATCAGATTTTATGTCATTTATTGGATATAAAGATTCAGGCAACGCGTCATCTCTCACCATACATTCTATCGAATACGGACAATGATTGCAGCCCGCACTGCAATTTTCATTACAAATTACAATATTATCGCCCATGAAATTTCTTATTCAAGTTTATATAATCCAATACTAATTGTTTCATGAAAATATTTTGGTATAGACAAAGATCAGAAATTTTTTTAGCCACAAACGCTTTTATCATTGGTAAAGCTTCATCCTTTGATATAGACAGCAAATGAGAAATATAGTCTATCCGTTCTTCTAAATTGAGAGATAATCTTGGACTGGTGAAAAATGTTAAGATATCCAATTCCGGACTGGCTTCTTGACATAAATCCCAATCCACTACCATAAAAGAACTATCAGGAGTAACAATGATATTATCAGGATGTAAATCTCCATGTGATAAGATTATATTCTTGCTTAATCGATCTTGAAAGATCTTATTGATTTGATCAATAATCGCCTTTTGATGTAGCAAATCCATTTGGCTCAATACAGTACCCCGGATAAACTCCCATTCGACTACTTCATCGCAAAGTGTTATCAAATTTGGTGCAGGATAGAGACTTTGTCGAAAAGAGCCATCCTTGATGTTTTCATTAATGCACGATGCTTCCGGATAAATTTGCCCATAGCAAAACTCTTGATGCTTGCGTTTCAAGAAATGTTGTTTTGACGATTGTGCATTTTCAGGCTGTAACCAAATGATTTCTTGTTTTTTGACAAAAATAATTAAAGCAGACCCCCCAAAAATCACAGCCATAATCACTGCTAACCACAAATTAGCTTGCCAGAATGTTGAAAAAACATGACCGTATAAAAAACTGAATGCAAAGGATACAACAGCTGTAATAATGGCTGTAAATGATAAAACAGTCGCGATAGCTTTGGGATCAATCAGTGAATTTATAAGAAGAGACGACAGATAAGATCGATAAGCAGATTTAAAAACACATAGCAGTAAAAATCCTAATATAAGAGCCGCAATGATTTGAAATGACATGAGAAAAAAAGCAATGGTTACCATACAACCAATCATTAAGACAGGAAAAATAGGATTTTGAAACTTTGAAAAATACTTCTGAAACAATATATTGGAACTTGCTGAAAAAAAATTCCCAATGATAAAAATAATCGAAACCAAAATAGCAGGTTGAAATGGCAAAAAATCAGAAAATGCGATAGAAACAGTTCGATTATTAACCAAAATAGCAAAAGCTGAAACTGCACTTAAAAAAATAAGAGTGAAGCGATAAGGATTTTTGACTTCTTTACCGCTGGCGCACATAACTGTGAAAATATTCGGATGAGCGTTGATATGAAAACTATCTAATCCCTTCGTCAGTTTTGAAAACATAAAAATAGCAAAAATTAATGAAAGGACTTGAAAAATCACAGGCAATGCAGGATGCACATAATAAAGTATTCCCCCTAAAAAAATAAGTACCGTTGTCACACTATAGGTAACAGCAGCCACTTCGGACTTAACGGAAAACAGTGTGCGATGCTTTGGTACTACAGAAAAGAGTAAACTATCTTCCGCACCTGAGAAACAAGCGGCTGCTGATGTAATACACAACAAATAAGTGGCATAAGCAAAATATGCATAATTCATAAAAAGAGCTAAAAAACCGCAAAGAAAGAAAAACAGACCAGTATAAATAACGCGCTTACTTCCATAAACATCTGATAATAAACCCAAGGGGACTTCTAAGATCAAAGGAAGCAATAAAAAATAACTACCGATTAAAACAATTTCCGCTTGCGACAAATGCAATTTTTCCGACAAAAAAAGTGGTAAAACAGCAACCACTAGAGCAGTAGACTTGCTAACACTATAAATCTTAAATTGCTTAACCTTATCCACAAAATACCTTCCCACGACATCCGCTACATGCGCCAGATTCTTTCAAAGATTTTAAAACGCTTTGAGCAGACCAATCTATTGCCTCATAATTTTGTAGATTCCCAAAAGCTTCTGAATAAAAGCGATTTTTTAAATCTCCATTATAGTCCAATACCAAGGATGAAAATGGAAATAAACACATTAACGGCGACGAAACGTACGTAGAATTTTCGTCTAAGTAATAATTAATACAATTTACAAAATTTTGTGACGTCCATGAGATTTTCCTTTCTTGGAACTTTTTATCTATATAAATCTGGAGGGGGGATTCTTTCCTTGATAATTCATCTCTCAAATGAAAAAGTGAGGCGTTTGGCGGAAGAGTTTTGTTTCTTAAAGCCTTAGATCGATCCTTTGTATTATTTTTTCTAGAAAAACTAAATGACGACGTATCGAGCGGCCTGAATCCGATATAATGGACATCTTTGCTTATACAAAAATCGATAAAATTAATAATATTTTCTAGAATCTCTTTGGTAACTGTCGCTCTTATTCCTATACTTTGCAGAGGTTGAAGATTCTTAACTGTTTCAATGTTTTTCCACACGCGATCAAATTTATTTGTCCCCCGTATATCATAATATCCTCCTCATATTGTTATTATGTGCCTTATTTATATTCAAGACAATTAGTATTTTGTAAAAAGTCTGAAGACTTATAACTTTATAATTGTAAAGTCAATTTAACTGTATTACGCAATATTCAGTTTGGAAACAAATTGGCCTATACTGGTATAAATCGAAAAACTCTTTTGATCAGCTAATTTCCATTTTAATTATTAAGTTCATTCAAAAAGTATTATTCTTGATTTCAATGGTTATTTCACTTCAATCGCAATAAGAAATATGCAATGCTCTGCTTTATCAAGTAATTTTAAAAAGGTTTTTTTGGGCTGAAATAAAGAATAGTTGTTGCGTAAATCAGCTTCTCAGAAGAAAAATTTTTCAATTATTTTTCTGTTTTAATTGTAATTTTGTGAAATACTACTTGCGGTAAAATTACCTTTAAAAGAGGTTCTATTCGACGCTAAAATACAAACTTTTATTTCTTATTAAAGATACAATCATATTGATTTATAATGATAATCTAGCGTTATTCATATTGAATTAGACCCTCGAATAACGCAAGATTCTCTCATTCCAAACCTGTTTATGTTGAATCAATCAAAACCACTCGCTTGCACATAACAAGCGGGATGAGTGTGTGGATCAAATTTGTATAAGAAAGAACTAAAAATGGTTCTTATGTTTTTATCTAGAATTTGTTTTGGTAGCTTGTTTGTAAAATCTTTACCATATTGAAAATCTTTTTTTTAATATAGCTTTGGCCTTGACACGCTTTTTTCGAGCTATGAGTCGTCGCAATAAAAGGAGACACAATGGCAAAAAAATAAAAACCCAACTGCGTTAACAGAAGGGTTTTAACAGCTTACTTGTAATCTATTTATATCTGTGTAATCATATACATTATGGATAGATTTGTTGGGATAGGTAAGG